>CAVJEZ010000163.1:0-2703 GCA_963648625.1 Odoribacter splanchnicus | reverse complement strand
TGCAGGATGGTGGCATAGTACATGTCAGGGGAGATAAAGCACTCCCTTGGCGGCAGATGGATGCAGTCCTCGGACTGGCTGTAATACGCGCCCTCGCCTGTTCCTGTCGCAATGCGCACGCCCATGGCCTCAAACAGGGACTCAAAAAAGCTGTTCTCCTCAAAGTCTATGCCGGCTGCAAGGCTCAGCGGCGGCACATCTGCCGTTGTGTCGGCCACGCTGTACACGGGGATGGTGGAAAAAAGGAGCTTCCCCTTCAGCCACATGCCGTCTTCCCTCTGTTCCAGCCTGTCAGCGCTGTAGCGGGAAAGGTCGCATTTTTCATCCAGCTTTTTGTCGGGCATGCGCCTCGGGCTCATTACCATGTAGGGCCTGGCACCGGGCAGAAGCTCTGCAGTCCTGCCCTCGCTGTCCTTTAAGTGGCGCAGGCTTTTCCTGGTTAAGAAGCGGCAGTCCTTCTGTCCCCTCTGGCGTGCCTGCATGCTCAGCGAGAAGGCATTGATGCCGCTGTAGCGGCGCCCGTATATGATGTTCTGGGGCGGCACAAAGACCTCCTTCCAGCCAAGCTCGCACTCTGTCTGCCTGAGCCTGATAAGATCGGACACAGCCGCGGCAACGGACTCTGTCAGCTGCTCAGCCTCCTGGCGCTTTCTGCCAAGCCACTCCTGCTTTTGTACCTCAGTCATTCTGTTCCAGCCGCTGCTGCTCCGGTACTGTCCCTTTCTGCTGCTGTTTTTCAGCATGCTGCCTCCTTTGTTCTGTCTGGTATTTATTCGCATGTTCTGCCGCATGTTTGGGGCTGTGTAGTGTTTCTGCTGTGCTGATGCGGCTTCTGTATGTTTTTCACGGGCCTGGCTCTTTTGCCGGCCTGGTTTCAGGACCCTGTTCTCAGGCAGTGTTTTTCAGGTAGCGCCTCGCAGCCACGAGGCTGTCCCTGTACCTTCCTGTTCTGAGGGATGAAACACAAACGCCTTTCTTCCTCCCTGACGCATGCACAAAGCAGGACCTGCCCACGTACATGCCGGTATGCCAGCCCGTGGGAGAGGCCTCGGAGCGGAAGAGCAGCACGTCGCCGGGCTTAAGCCTGCCCGCCACTTTGGCACCCTTTCTGCCCTGGTCACAGGCCTGCCTGGGCAGGCGGATGCCAAGGCAGGCATAGAGCCAGACCATGAGGCCGGAGCAGTCAAAGGCATGCGGCCCTGCGGCACCCCAGCGGTACGGCTTTCCCAAGGCATGGCGTATGGCCAGGCCAAGCCTTGCCATCACGCCTCTTCCTGCCGGCTTTGCAGCAGCGGCAGGGCACGGCACAAGGCCGGCAAAAGGCAGTGCCAGGCATGCCGCCAGAAAGGCCCTGCGCCCTGTCATAAAGGGCATGGCAAATGTTTCTTCCCCTGCTGCCTCCGCGGCAGCAGGCGTATTCTTTACTCTCTGCAACGCTGTCCTCCCTGATGGTTGTTCTGATGGTTTTTCTGAAGTTTTTGCTGTTGGCTTGTCTGAAAGATTGCGGATGTTTTGTCTGACGGCTTTTGAGCCTAAAGTTTTTCCTGATGCCTGCCTGCACCTGTTTCACTCTGTGCCACAGGCAGGGGCAGCAGGCTGTCACCGGGACGCTTGTACTCCGTTTCCCGAAACAATGCAACTTTTTATTATGCCATTATAAAAGAAACTTTCCAGACACGGCAGCCAGGAAAGCTTTGCAGCCGCTATTTCAGGCAGCAAAAGGCATCTTGCCCCTGCCTTTTCCTTTTTTCCGGGATGCCCCTGTGATCCCTCTGCCTGCTCCCTCTCAGCCCTTTTCCGGCTTATGGCAAAATTTCTTATTGACACTGCAATAAAGAAGAGCTAAACAGGACTTGCAGGCAGGAGCTGTCATACCCGTGCCGGCCTGCGCCCGTTCAGACACTGTGTACAAAACCAAAGAAGCAAGGAAAAAACATGCCCCAATACAGAATCTTCAGAACACCCCATACCCTTTTTTGGTCCGCAACGATTTTCGTATCTTTTATGCTGTCCTTTGCGCTGTCTTTTCTGCTGTCACCAGCAATGTCTTTTGCGCTGCCTTCAGCCTCCCAGGCTGCAAGGGAGGATGCGGGCAGCGCATCGCCCCTGTTCTTTCCTTCTGCGGCAGGGCATGCGGCAGAAGGTACGGCAGAAGATACAGGAAGGCCGCACTTTATCCTGAAAGATATGGTGGGGGAGCCTGGAAGCCTGTGCCGTTCCTGTTCCGGCAGGAAACTCTCATCCGGCACGATCCAAAATACAGCAAAAGAGCCCCTTTCCATGGCTGAAAGGACCTTCCTGCCTTATGCCGGCAGCGCTGAAAGCAGCACCGGGCCGGCAGATGCGCCCCTGTCCGTCCCGCTTGTGGCAGGGAATGCCCGCAATGCCGCTGATGCCTTTGCAGACAGTGCCGCTGCGAAGCCAGCCGTGCAAAACATGGTTTCAGAGGACCTGGCCAAAACACTGCTGCTGCTTGTCCTGCCGGATGCCGGATGCACGCCGCATCCCTTCTCTTTTGAATACACTCCCGCAAATGAAATTGAGAAAATTGTGCTGTCCCGCAGCACGCCTGCAATGAGGCCCGACATGCCGGATGAAGACAGTCGTACAAAGGAAAAGCCGGCATACAGGCCCCTGGGCATAGGGGACATGGCAGCTGTCCTGCACAGCCTGGCCGGCGGCAGGGATCTTTCAGAGGACAGG
>CAVJEZ010000162.1:2042-4823 GCA_963648625.1 Odoribacter splanchnicus | reverse complement strand
CTCTAAACCCTATCCAAACAACTGAGCCAGAGGTTTGACTCTTATTTTACGACAGCGCATACTTGCCGTTGATACGGTCTGTTATCACCTGCAAGGATGTTGCTTGGCCGGCAAAAACAGCGAATGACATCAGTGCATCTGAGTCAGAAGTACTTTCAATGTAGTTTGTCAGAGATTTAGGGAGCGTTCCAAAACGTTTCTCCAGCATAGCCATTAATAGTTTGACCATCCCTTTTGTTTCTCCTCTCTTCTCACCTATCTCCTCGCCTTCTCGAATGTAGTCTTTCTTCCAATTAGCAGCATTTACCTGCAACATATTGTTTACCTCCCGCAAATTGCGAAATGTACGGCCTGCTTCTACAAAACCGGCGCGTTTCAGCCTGTTCTCAGCCCATAATGTAAACATCCGGTGCAAAGATGCGTTTTCTGGTTCCGGAAGCAGTTCCTCCAGTCTCATGAGTACTGGCAGGACCTGTTCAGGCTTCGTAGCGCGTTCCAGCTTTATGAGCTGGGTAACCAGGCCGTTGCGCTCACTCAGTTCTTCATCAGGCATGTTCCTTTCGTCCAGCAGAAAATAACTCTGCCGTGGGCAATATTGATTCAGCTCGTCAGGCATGGATACAAACAAGGGGTCTGCATCCAAAGGGACTCTCCATGGCCTTTTCCCATTGTACATGACAATGGGGAAAACATATGGCAGGGAATGCTTCTTAATAGGACGTTTTCGCTTGGCGATATCCAGAAGCAACAGGGATGAATAGGACCGGATTCTGAGCGCCATCAGCCTGTCAGGCCTGCTCTGGAATTCCAGCAGTACTGCGAGATACACGATGGAACCATTCACCATGCTGACCCGCCATACAACATCGTTGCGGCGTTCCCGCAAATCGTCGGTGATATAAACATCCGGAAGGCGTTCGAGAGTGGAAAAATCAAAAAGACTGGCAATCACCTTTGGCAGATATTCCAGGAACAGCGATACCACCATCACCTGGTAACTGAACAAGTTCCTGTACGTGAGGTCGCTTAGCTTGATATCTCCCATGGGTCCTCCTTATGCTACTTTAGAACTTTTTAAGGGGCAAGAAGGCGATCAGCAGGAAGCATTGCAAACAAGAGCAGGATCTATATTTCCTCTGTCTCTCTGTTTGTAGGATTTTAGTCTTTCAGCCTGGGTCTGGGTCTAGACAGACTACATCCGTTGCTCAGCTATTTTTATTCCTCTGAGCCTTCTATCATTTTAAAAATACTCCAGGATTTATTTTCTGGCAAGAAGTTTTTTATAGCCGGAAAATGTGACCAAAATCGTCCCCAAATCGTCTGGACAGATACCGGCAGCTACATTGCAAGCATTCACAGTGTACGGTATATGACAGCAAATTGCAGTTGTTCTTCCTCATACCTGCATAATAAGGAGTTTCCCATGTCCAGCGAACGTTCCAAAGCATATACGGCATCAGGCGTCAACATCGAGGCCGGCAATGCCCTGGTCTCCTCTATAAAGGATATCGTTGCCTCCACACATACCAAGGGCGTCCTTTCTGCCATTGGCGGATTTGGCGGCCTCTTCAGGCCCGATATCAGCGACATGAAGTCACCTGTCCTGGTTTCCTCCACGGACGGCGTAGGCACCAAGCTCAAGCTGGCCTTCCGCTTCAACCGCCATAACACGGTAGGAATTGACCTTGTCGCCATGAGCGTCAACGACATTCTGGTACAAGGCGCCCTCCCCCTCTTCTTCCTGGATTACTTTGCCACTGGCAAGCTGGATGTTGACGTGGCCAAAACCGTTATCTCCGGCGTTGCCGAAGGTTGCCGTCAGGCCGCCTGTACGCTGCTTGGCGGAGAAACTGCCGAAATGCCTGACATGTACGCAGACGGGGAATATGACCTCGGCGGCTTTGCCGTCGGCATAGTTGACAGCGAAAAAATCATCGACGGCTCCGACATCAGCATCAACGACGCCATTATCGGCATAAGCTCCACGGGCGTCCACTCCAACGGTTTCTCCCTGGTACGCAAGCTGCTGGATCAGTCCGGCCTCAAGGCAGACGATCCCTTCCCCGGCGAAGAAAACCGCAGTGTAGCCGACGTACTGCTCGCCCCCACGGCCATCTATGTAGATGTCATCAAGTCACTTCTGAGAGACACCCACATCAAGGGCATGGCCCACATTACAGGCGGCGGCTTCTACGACAACATTCCCCGCATCCTGCCCAAGCAGGTCGAGGCACACATTACGTTCGGCTCCTGGGAAGTTCCGCCCGTCTTCCACTGGCTGAAAAATGCCGGTGGTCTGACATGGCCTGAAATGTGCCAGATTTTCAACTCAGGCATAGGCTACATCCTGGTTGTTCCCAAAGACCAGGTCAGCGATACGATTAGCAGGATTCAGTCCTTCAGCTACAAGGCCTGGGAAATCGGCACCATAGCCATGCGCACAGACGAGACAGCCGAGCAGATTAAGATAGACTTCCAGGGGCAGGAATAAGCCGACATCCGGGGCTTTTGCCTCTGCCTTTCTCCTGTTCCGGCAAAAACGCATCAAAAGTTCTGCGTTCCCTGCGGAACAAAGGAAATCCAAATGACACATTTTCGTCTCAGCATACTGCTGGCCCTTGTCCTTCTGCTCTTTGCAGGAGGCTGCAGCAAGCAGCCAAGATCGACGGCTGACATCCCGGTCGTCTTCAGCCACCGCTACTCCATTGCTGTCATGCCTTTCAGCCAGCCCACTGACACAGGCAGCCTGATCACAGGACAGCTTCCTGCCAGCCAGGGAAT
>CAVJEZ010000162.1:0-1849 GCA_963648625.1 Odoribacter splanchnicus | reverse complement strand
TTCATCCTTGTGCCCATGGTTATCAACTGGCATGACAGGGAAGGCTCCAAGGCTGGCGTCACAGAGCCGGCCGAGGTCCATATTGAATTCTACCTTATCCGCACGGATACAGGCACCATATACAACCATGCCGTTTTTGAGGAACGCCAGGTCGGCCTGACCAGCAACCTGCTCAGCATGGGCGAGTTTGTAAAGCGCAAGGGAGCGTGGGTAAGCGCACGTGAACTTGCCGATGAAGGCATGGATGCCATGCTGAAAAAGATGGGGCTGACAAGCTCCTACAAAAAGTAACCAATACAGACCAGTACAGACAGGGCTGCCACTCCCAAAGGGGCGGCAGCCCTTTTTCATTAAAGGTATACAGAATGATTGTACTTCCCGCAGTCGATATCAAGGACGGTGCCTGTGTACGCCTGAGACAGGGCAAGGCCGACGAAACCACAGTCTTCTCCCCTGACCCGGTAGCCTCGGCACTGGCATGGGAAAAAGAAGGCGCCCGCTACCTGCATGTCATTGACCTGGACGGTGCCTTTGACGGCGTCCCCAGAAATGCAAAACTGGTTGAAAGAATCTGTGCCAAATTGCAGATTCCGGTGGAGCTTGGCGGCGGCATAAGGACCATGGAGGCAGCAAGGGCCTATCTTGATGCCGGCGTGACCAGGCTCATTATCGGCACGGCAGCCATAGAAGAGCCGGAGCTTCTTGCTTCCCTCTGCGAAGCCTTTCCTGGCAAAATAGGTGTTTCCCTGGATGCCGAAAAAGGCATTCTCAAAACCAGGGGCTGGACTGAAAATTCCGGCATACGTGCCGTGGGTGCCATACCTGGCCTTGTCGAAAAAGGTACCGCCTTTATCGTGTACACTGACATAGAGCGTGACGGCATGCAAAAGGGCGTCAATCTTGCCGAGATGGAAACCATATGCAAAATATCGCCTGTTCCGGTCCTGGCAGCAGGAGGTGTAACCAACCTCACAGACCTGCAAAGGCTGTATCCCCTGTCAGTCAATGGCAAGCTGGAAGGAGCCATCAGCGGGCGTGCCCTTTATGAGAAGACACTAAACCTGCAGGAAGCCAATGCCTGGCTTGATGCTCAGTAAGCAGCCGTACAACATACTTCTCAAGACAAAGCGCAGACAGTCCTGAAAAAGGCTGTGCTGCGCTTTTTTCATTGGAGCGTCCGGTATTGCCCAAAACCCGTATTTACAACGCCGGCAAAGCAGTACAAAAGAAGGTTTGACGCACCATGCGTCCGACGCAGCCATATATTGTACGGCATGTCATCTGCCTCTACCATTCATGAGCACTCCTGTAACAAACCTTCTTCTGCTTGTGGCTTCCAGGCCGCCTGACGTCACAGCCATGGACTCCCTGCTGCAAGGATCAAGCCTCTTAGGGGAAGAGGACAAAGCATACCTTGCCTGCTTCACTAACAGGGAAGCCCTTGCCCTGCGCATGCAGGCACGCAGGCTTCTCCTGCACGGGCTGCAGGAAATGGGGCTGATGCACAAGCCTGTGCATCTCCTTAAAACCAAGGAAGGCAGGCCGTACCTCTCCATGCCGTCACCCTTGCCGGCTATATCCCTGTCTTTTTCGTATACAGACAGGGCGCTCTGCCTTCTGGGGACAAGGGAAGGCAACAGTGATGAAAAGGCCGAGGAACTTTTCATAGGGGCAGACTGGGAAGAGAAGCGCTCGCATCATCTGCCGCCGGCATCGTTCCTTGATTGTACAGGTACAGGAACATATACGGCTGAACAAATAGAAGAAGGGCTGGATGAAGCCGCACGCATACTTTCCTTATGGTGCAGGACAGAGGCTGTCTTAAAGGCAGCAGGATGCGGCCTGCGCA
>CAVJEZ010000161.1:0-4842 GCA_963648625.1 Odoribacter splanchnicus | reverse complement strand
CTAGCCTAACGCCCAGACCATGTCAAAGTCGCAGCAGCCACCGGCATCACCCTATGTATCCGCCAAGGCTGTTTTCTACCCATCGCTGTCTCCCTAGGTCCTGTGCACATGAAAAAAGACAAGGGGCATACGGATTTCCCGTATGCCCCTGTACTGTCTTTATATAATCAGCTGCCGGCCTAGAAGAACTGGCCCATGCTGAATTCTATGCGGCCTGTCTCGGTTTCGCCGTCAAAGTCTTCCTTGAGGGGATAACCATAGGCAATGCGCAGGTCGCCCATAGGCGAGCGCCAGCGGAGTTCGAGACCGCAGGAGTACACCCAGTTCTTGTCAAGGTCGAGTGCCAGCTCGCCGCCGTCGTCGCTGCTGTAGTTAAAGCCAATATCAAAGAAGGGCACGATGGCGAGGCCAAGTTCCTTCTGGAAGGTCCACACGTATTCAAAGTTGGCAACACCCATTCTGTCGCCGCCGATAACGTCGTTATCGTAGCGCGGATCCTTTGAACGGGGAGAGGCGTCTGTGTACGAATAACCGCGGACCGTATCCATGCCGCCTACGTAGAAGCGTTCAAACACGGGGATCTTGGAATCGGAGTTCTGGAACACTGCGCCAAGGCGTGCACGGACGTGGAAGGTGTGGTTTTCCTTGATGGAATAGAATCCCTGCCAGTCGCCGATAACCTTGAAGAAGTTGTCGGTGCCGCCCAGGCCGCCGCCGCCCCATTCTCCGGAGAGGCGCAGGATGGTGCCCTTGGAGGGTCGCTCCCTGTTGTCCGTGGTATCGCGCACCAGGCGGGCACCTACAGCGGAGGTCCAGTTCACACCCTTGTAGTCCCTGATGTAGGGAGAGGCTGTCCTGCTCACATCGTAGATTTCGTAGTTTTCCAGACGGTAGCTCACGCCGACAGAGGTGTATTCACCGATGGGGTAACCGAAGCGGATGGTGTCGCCCAGTGTGTCACGGGTGAAGCTGTCCCAGTAGTCGTGCGTGTAGTAGAGGTCGTTGCCAAAGGAAATGTTGGTATCGTAGATGCGCGGGTTCTGGAAGGTCAGTGTGCCTGACGTGCGGCGCCATGAGAAGAAGCCGCTCAGGGCCAGGTTGTAGCCGCGTCCGAAGAGGTTGCGCTCCATGATGCTGGCATTGACGCCCACGTCAAAGTAGGTGGAGTAGCCGACACCGGCCATGACTGCACCGGTATTGCCTTCCTGCACCTTGACCTTGAGGTCAACTGTGTCATCGGACTCGGTGGGCACAAGCTCGGTGTCCACGTTCTTGAAGTAGCGCAGCTTGGTCAGGCGCTCGGTGGAGCGGCGCAGCTTGGCACCGTCGTACTGGTCGCCGTCGCCGAGGCGCATCTCGCGCAGGATGACGTTGTCACGCGTCTTTTCATTGCCCTCGACAAGAAGCCTGCGGATGTAGACCTTCTGCTTCTTGTTGATGACATAGACGACGTTGACGGTATTTTCATCGTCGTGGTTCTTGACCACGCGGGTATCTACTTCTGCATAGGCGTAGCCATGGTCATTGTAGTAGTTCTGCAATGCCTTGGCATCGTCCTGCATGATGGTGACGTTAAAGTACTTCTTGTCATCACGCCAGTTTGGCATCTCGACAAGCTTCAGCATTTCCTCCTCGGATGTGAGGAGGTCTCCTGCAAAGCCAACTTCCTTGACATTGTAGCGCGAGCCTTCATTGGCCGTGAAAACAATGTGGATGCCGTCTTCCTGATAGGTCACTTCAGGGGCGCTGACCTGCATGTCTATATAGCCCTGGGTCAGGGCGTAGGCCGCAATGGCATTGGTGTCGCGTTCAAGGTATTCGTCCTTGAGAACGCCTGTGCCGGTGATCCAGGAGAGAATGTTGCGTTCGCGCAGAGCCATGTAGCCTTCCATGTCGCTCTGGCTTAATTCCTTCAGGCCGTCGATCTTGACTTCGCTGATATAGAGCTTCTTGCCCTCGTCAATATTGATGTGCAGTGCTGCAATGTTGCCGCCTCTGCCCTGTTCAATGCTGTAGGTGGGCTTGGCCAGATAGTAGCCTTCCTTGTGGTACAGCTCCTTGATGCGCTGCAGGTCCTCGGCCAGGGTCTGCTCGTTCAGCACCGTTCCCTTGCGGGTCTGCATGGCTGCCTCGACGTCTTCCACGTCGATTTCGTCAGAGCCGGTGATGATGATGTTGTCAATGCGGGGCTTTTCAACCACGTCGAACACAAGGACGCTGCCTTCCATGTGGGCATTGACGTCCTTGAAGTAGCCCATTTCCCACAGGCGCTTGACTTCATCGTTGATTGCTGCGGCATCGGCACGATCGCCCTTGTGCATGCTCAGGCGCATCAGCACAACATCGGGCTCGATGTTGTGGAGGCCGCGTATCTGGATGTCAGAAATGCCGCCGCCTGTGCCGCGCATGGGCACAAGCTCGTCACTGGCTGAGCGCACCGGCTCGTTTACAGTGGCAGGAAGGGACCCTGTCTGGGGCTCAGGTGCCTTCTGGGGAGCAGGCTGTGCCTGGCTCCTCTTGAGCACTGCACTGACCCTGCTGGCAACCTGGCCTGCCACGTCGTCCAGCTCGCTCAAGGATGAGCGCTGGAACTTGGCCGGCACATTCTGGGCATTTTCGGATATGGGCACCAGCATGCTGTTCAGGGTAAAGTCCTGTCCCTGCTGCTTGAAGTTGCCGTATACGACCACGTCGGCACCGCTCTGGAAGCCAAGCTCGTGGGCCGCTGCCAGGTTGATATTCTGGTAATTGCTCTGCCTTAAGATGGCCTTGGCCTTTTCCAGGGGAATGACTTCCATGCCCTGGGCCTCAAGCTTTTTGATGATGCTCTCGGGGACCGCATTCTTGGCATCAGGAAATTCCGGCCCGGACTGGATGCCAAAGGGGAGAACCAGTACTTTCTGTCCCGCAGCCTTTGCCTGCAAGGGCATGAACATACCCAGGATCAGGGCAAATGCTATCCAGACAGCAAAGTGCCAGGAAGCAAGGTAACTTTTACGCAATAGTTTTGTCATAAAGGAGTCCTGTGCGTAGTTCTAGGCTACGGTCCAATCCCGCGGCCAGTTCGGCATTATGTGTTACCACGACTGTGGTCATGCCCAGTTCATGGTTTAATTCCTTAAGGAGCGCAACAACCTGCGCGCCTGTTTTTTCGTCAAGGTTGCCGGTCGGCTCGTCGGCCAGCAGCACCTCGGGGTGCATGAGCACGGCGCGGGCTATGGCCACGCGCTGCCTTTCGCCGCCAGACAGGTTGTTTACCCTGCTGCCGTGCTTGTCGGCAAGTCCCACCCTGTCCAGCATCTCCCTCGCTTCCCCGATGACTGAGGACTTGCTCTTTCCTGCGATTATGGCCGGCATTGCCACATTTTCCTCGGCAGAAAATTCGCTCAGGAGGTGATGGAACTGAAAAACGTAGCCGCAGGTGCGGTTGCGGAAGCTGGCCTGTTCGTCAGCCGAAAGCGAGGAGAGATCCCTGCCCCTGAAAAGGACCTTTCCGGAAGTAGGCGTGTCAAGCGCGCCCATCAGGTGGAGCAGGGTGCTCTTGCCGGAACCGGACGATCCCACAATGGCCACCTGTTCGCCTTCCTCGATGGTGATGCTGACACCCTTGAGGATTTCCAGCGTCTGGCCTGCTTCCTCGTAGGTTTTGACCACGTTGTCAAAAGTATAGAGTGCGCTCATTCGTACCTCAGGGCCTCGGCGGGTTTGAGGCGTGATGCCTGGCGGGCAGGGTAGAGCGTGGCCAGGAAGCAGAGAAGCATGGCCGACGCGCTGATGATGAGCACGTCAGGAAGCGTTATGATAATAGGCAAATGGTCCAATGTATAGACGTTTTCCGGAAGCTTGATAAACTGGTACTTTTTCAGAAGCGTTCCCACAAGGAGGCCTATGCCATTGCCAAGGGCAGTTCCCACAACGCCAATGATGCAGCCCTGGCACATGAAGATGCGCCGCACCATGCCCTGGGTTGCGCCCATGCTCATCATGACGGCAATGTCCTTTGTCTTTTCCATGACCAGCATGACCAGCGTGGCCACAATGGAGAAGGAGCCGATGAGCACGACCATGGCAAGCAGGATGAACATGCCTATCTTTTCCAGCTTCAGGGCTGCAAAGAGGTTGGCATTCATGTCCATCCAGCTTCTGGCATAGAAGCGGTGCCCAAGGCGGTCGTTCAGGGCCGCTGTTACTTGGTCGGCCCTGCCAAGATCGTCAACGGTGATCTCTATGCCGGTAAGGTAGGTGTTATCCATGCCCAAAAGCTCACGGCAGACATCCAGGGAGACAAAGGCAAGGGATGAGTCGTACTCATACATACCTGTCTTGAAAATGCCTGACACGACAAAGGGACGTATGCGCGGCTGGAAGCCGGCACTGGACTTATGGCCTGATGGCGAGAGAAGGTTTACGCGCGAGCCTACGGCAAGGCTGAGCCTCTTGGCCAGTTCCTCGCCCAGCACTATGCCAGGCGGCGTGGTATCTTTCAGGCCTTCCACATTGCCGCGCTTGATGGACTGCAGCATGGAGAGGACTTTGGGTGCTCCGTCTGGATCAATGCCACGCAGGATAAGGCCCTTTACGCCTGTTCCGGCAGAAAGCATGACCTCACTGTAGATAAAGGGGGTAGCTCCCGTAACGCCAGGCGTATCCTCCACTACCTTGATGATGTTCGGCTCAATGGCAAAGGAGTCAGGCAGGGATCCCAGGACTACGCCGTGTGCCTGCGCACCCAGGATTTTGTCGCGCATGTCCGTTGTGAGCCCGTTGTAGACACCAAGCACGACCACAAGGGCAGCAACACCCAGAGCCACGCCCAGAATGGACATGAGCGATATCACATAG
>CAVJEZ010000160.1:0-4863 GCA_963648625.1 Odoribacter splanchnicus | reverse complement strand
TCTCGTATCTTTTATGATGAGGTCTGCAACAGAAAGCCTGTTGCGCCTTAAAAACCAGCCTGCATCGGCAGCTGAAAAGTTGTACACTTGCATAATCCCCTCAATATGCTCCCTCAGGGTATTAAGCCTGCTGTCCAGGTCCCGCCTGACATCACTCAAAGCCTTGCGCAGGCTCAGGATATCACTGGCTGAATATTTTACCCTGCCTTTGGGACGGCAGTCCTGCCCCTGATCTGTTTTCTGGGCTGCTGCAACAGCAGCGAGCAGTTTTATCATATGTACACTCCCCGTCAGCATGAT
Source organism: Odoribacter splanchnicus (assembly GCA_963648625.1). Taxonomy (GTDB): domain Bacteria; phylum Desulfobacterota; class Desulfovibrionia; order Desulfovibrionales; family Desulfovibrionaceae; genus Desulfovibrio. The sequence goes on along the minus strand of CAVJEZ010000160.1, from coordinate 4,563 downwards.
ACCTGTACACAGGTTTCGGGAACAGGCCTGCTGTGTCTTAAACACCAGTAATTTTTATGTTGATTCCGGAAAAAGCCGCCGGACAAAACAGAGGGCCGGACCGCTACCTGCGCTTTTTGGCGTTTCTGGCCTTCTTTCTGCGCTTTCTGGCAGCATAGAAATCCCGGACATGCTGTTTCTTCTTTTCAGCCGCCTCAGTGCTGTCCACGCCGGCATGGACGTCTGTTGCCGGCCCGTCATCTTCCCGGACAGCAAAATCGTCGCTGCCTGCAGCCCGCTCCTCTTTGCTGTCATCCTCAGCTGAAAGGAAGGGGGCGGCAGTGCTTTCGCAGGCCATGCCTGCCTGTTTGTTTGCTGTATCCAGAATGTGCTTCTTCAGTTCGCTTAACTCCGTGCGTCCTTCCCTGGCATCCTTTCTTGACCTTGCAAGATAGTCTTTCAGGGTGCGCTCTGTAACCGGAAAACCTGCACTGGTTACAAGGCTGGCCAGTTCGGCAAGGGTACACATGCGTGTCCGCAGTATCCCGTCAAGCCTGTCCTGCATGAGATGCACAACATCGTTCATGGAAAGGCATTTTCTCTCCATGTCCGTCTTCGCATCGTCCAGGACCTTCGCGAGGTGCAGGACATCGTTGCCGCAATATCTGATTCTTTCTGCGGAGCGCTTACGTGCATTGCTCCTGCCGGATGTACGGGGCGCAGTCTTGGGTGCAGACTGATCGACAGCAGTTTTGATCATTTCGGACATACAAATCATCCTTAAAAGATATTTCCTGAAGGTATACTGCCTGTACCATGGTTTCAGTATGTGCTTTCAGTACAGGCATATTTTGTCTGAGACAGTATTATGACAATTTTATTCGATGTGTCAACAAGTTTTTATAAAAAAATTTTCAGTCTTTCAGGCTGTAACAGCCTGAAGGCAATTATCTCATATGCACTCCTAACCAGTTATATTGTCAGTGTGATGCCTGTACACGGTTTTCGGAGACAGGCTTGCTGTGTTTGAAACACTAGTAATTTTTGTTCAATGTGTCAATAATATTTTCAAAAAAAAATTTCAGATAAAACGCTGGCAGTACAGCCGTCCTGCCATGCCGGAGACGCATTATCCTGCATCCGCATTGCCCACCCGGAAAACGGATGAATGCCGTTCCCGCTTCTCCTGGTTCAGTATTCCAGGATGAGTCCGCCGGAAAACATCACAAGAGAATTTCCTGCTGTCTCCTGCAAAGGTATTGGCACCAGCTTTCCGGACAGGCACGGCCGGTGTGAGACAGTATTATAAAATTTCATTTCGCCTTGTCAACATGTTTTAACAAAAAAACTGTCCCAGTCCAAAAACATACAGCAAAACAATATTTTACAGCTCAAAAAAATTTTCTTTCTGCCCAGACATATCTGTCGCGGCAGCGCAGAATCGCCCCTGATTAAGCAGTCTGCTCAAAACAGCGCCTGTATTGGCTGTCAGAAACAGGTATAGCGTCTATGGACAGCAGATATAATAACATTTGTTTCTAACGTCAATAATCTTGAAAAAAAATTTTTTTTTTTCACAGGAAACAAAAAAGGCCCATGCCAACGCATGAGCCTTAAAAAATTTCTGGTGGAGCTGGACAGAATTGAACTGACGGCCTCTTGAATGCCATTCAAGCGCTCTCCCAACTGAGCTACAGCCCCAACGACAAGAGGTGTATAAGCAATACCCCCTTTCCTTGTCAACAGAAAATTTTCATTCTTCCGAAAAAATCCTAATGGCAGGAAACCTCGTCTGCCAGTTCGGCCAGTACCTCGCCTACTTTTGATACTGCATCCTGCAGCACATTGTCAGCCACGGCATAAGAGAAGCGGATGCAGTTGTCGTCGCCAAAGGCCACACCGGGAGTAAGGGCAACATAAAGCTTATCCAGCAGGTACTTGCACACATCCATGGAGTTATAGACGCGGACGCCGTAGCACTTGTGCACATCCACAAAGAGATAGAAGGCTCCGTCAGGCTTGGGACAGACAGCAAAATTCCAGGAATCAATGGTCTTCAGGGCCAGATCCCTGCGGCGCCGGAAGGCGCTGCGCATCTCGGTGATGCAGTCCCTTGGCCCTGTCAGGGCAGCCAGGGCAGCTTTCTGGGTAATGGCGCAGATATTTGAGGTGGACTGCCCCTGCAGCGTGGAGCATTTCTTGATCAAATCAGGATGCCCGACCAGCCAGCCCATGCGCCAGCCTGTCATGGCGTAGCTCTTGGAGACGCCCGACATGATGGTCACCTGTTCGGGATATTTAGCCATATACTGGCTCACGCTGGCCATTTCTGCCGGCTCAAAAACAAGCTGGTCGTAAATTTCATCAGAAAAAACCATGAGCCCGGCAGCAATGGCCACGTCCATGATTTCCTTAAGCTCCTGCTCAGTATAGACGGCACCGGTAGGATTGCTGGGGGAATTCAGGATAAGCAGCTTTGTTTTGGGCGTAATGGCATTTTTGATTTTTTCGGCACTGACCTTGAAATTGTCCTCGGGGCCGGCTGCCACAAACACGGGCTCGGCACCCATCAGGCGGACCATGTCGGGATAGCTCACCCAGTACGGCGTAGGAATAATGACTTCGTCCCCGGGATTGAGCACTGTCATAAGATAGTTGAACAGGGCATGTTTACCGCCTGCGGAACAGAGGATATTCTCCGGACCGACGTTAAGGTCATACTCATTGCTGTAGTAGCCGCATATGGCCTTGCGCAGCTCCATGATGCCGGGGACAGCCGTATAGCGGCAGAAGTTGGCGTCTATGGCTGCCTTTGCCGCTTCACAGATATGTTTGGGCGTAGGAAAATCGGGTTCTCCCACTGCAAGACTTGTCACCGCAACACCCTGCTCTTTAAGTTCAAGGGCTTTTGCATTCATGGCCAGCGTCAGCGACGGCTTAATTGATGTCATTCTCTCGGAAATCTGCATTTCCTGCTCCTGTACAGGTCTCAGTGCTGAATGGGGTGAAGGATGGCGGTTCTGCGAACATGCGCCTTTGTTTCCATCTTGTTTTGGATACTCCATTCCACGCCAAGAAACAACACCTAAACATGACCACCATCCAGCCCCGGCCGGGATACATCTCCCAGACAAACAGGATTCTTCCTTATGACCATGCAAAAAGAGGCACAAACAGAAAATTCAGGCCGGCAAAAAGCATTTGTTCCTACACCGCAGCCCGCTGTGCAGGGCATATTTGAAGGACGCAGCAAGCGCTTTCTCATATCCTGCCGCATCAGCGGGGAATCCGTAACCATTCATTCCAACAATACTGGCAGCATGCTTGGGCTGACAAAAAAAGGCATGCCCGTACTGGCTTCATATTCGTCAAATCCCAAACGCAGGCTGCCATACACACAGGAGGCAGTCTGGCTTGGCGGAGAGGGCAGAGGCTTCTGGGTCGGCGTCAATACCCTTGTGCCCAACCGCATGCTGGTACAGGCCCATGCCTGCGGATGCCTGCCCGTTGAAAAAGGCTACGACACGCTCAGGACAGAGGTGCGGCGCAACGCAAGCCGCCTGGACGGCCTGCTTGAAGGAAAGGGCCTGCCCAGGCTCTGGATAGAATGCAAAAACGTGACCCTGGTCGAGGACGATACGGCTCTTTTCCCTGATGCCGCATCAGAAAGGGCAGTAAAGCACCTGCACGAGCTGACAGACATCGTCCTCTCCGGCGAGAGGGCCGCCATGTTCTGCCTTGTCCAGCGCCCCGATGCCCGCTGTTTCGGACCTGCTGACTGCATTGACTCTGCCTTTGCGCGAGCTTTCTGGGAAGCTGTGGACAAGGGCGTAGAAGTGTGGGCCTACCATGCCCTTGTGGAACCTGAGGGCGTTACGCTTGCAGAGCGCCTGCCGCTTGCCTGCCGTCCATAACCGTTTACAGCCGCCTGCATCCCTTTTCGCTTCTGGCAGGCTTTCCGTGCTGTCTGCCCCTGCAGGGGCATTTCAGGAATTCCGGATCCGGCCATATACAACAGGCGCACATACATGTATATTTGATCTTTTCCCTTATTCTCCATAAAATTCACACGTTATGCGGCGTATTGCCCTGCGCCGTCTTCACTCTGAGAATGTCAGAAGGCGTCAGCCAATCTCATCACAAGGATGTATGGTTATGAACAAATCATTTCGTTTTATTCCCCAGTACACGGATGAAGAACTGCATGATATCCAGACCAAGGGGCTTGTCTGGACAGTGCATCAGGCTGAAAAATCGCCGCAATACAAAGAACTTTTCAAAAAAGCAGGAATAAAGGCCGATGACATCCGGAGCCTGGATGACCTGCAGCATCTGCCAACCACTGATGCCGATGACCTGAGGGCAGGTTATCCTCTGCCTCTCTGCTGTGCAGATCCCAAGGACATTGTACGCATCCATTCTTCAAGCGGGACCACAGGCAAGCGCAAAATTCTGTCATACACAGAGAAAGATGTGCTCATGTTCAATACGCAGATGGCCCGTTGCTATGAAATGGCAGGCCTCACGCCTGAAGACCGCATGCAGATTGCCGTTGGCTACGGCCTGTGGACTGCCGGAGCCGGC
>CAVJEZ010000159.1:0-4871 GCA_963648625.1 Odoribacter splanchnicus | reverse complement strand
AACAGAAGGCTGCGATGACTTTGCCACTATTGTCAGAATGACGCTGCAGCACAAGCTTGGGATAAGGCCGGTAAAGGCAGAGCAGGACGCAGACGTCATTATAGATATAGACATCTATGACATCTATCTTGCCGACACGGAGCAGCATAACAAGTCTTCCGGATCAAACGTGCTGCTCAGCACGGCGGTAGGAACAGGCCTTGGCATGGTTGGAGGCGGACTTGTCAGTGGCACGCGCACAGGCGCCCTTGTGGGCTCAGGCATCGGTGCCGCTGTCGGCCTCGGGCTTGGCCTGCAGGACAATGCTTCCCTTGATACCTGGGCCCTGGATGCCGATGTTTCCTGGAGAGACCGCAACGGCACCGTCACCAGCCAGGAATACAGGACTTCGGTGTGTGGCAAAAACATGGAACGCAAGGCTGCCCTGGACGCACTGGGGACACAGTTCAGCAGGGATCTTGTGCACGCCATAAGGAACAACTAAACGCCTTTTCCCATATCCATAAGGACAACAATGCACAGATATATCTTTCAGACTCTTTTCCCCTGCCTTCTTATCCTGGCCCTCTGCCTGCCTGCAGCATCCTGCAAACACAGGACAGCCGGCATGGGCTACGTTCAGGAGACAGCGCACCCCAGCTCTCCCAAGGATCTTGTCATAAGCAGGTCTGCCGTCCTGAAGACAAAGGACAAATCCATGGGAGAAACGGCCAGCGTGATCATCTCGGACCACAAGGGACTGGCCGGGCATTTTGCGGAACGCCTCACCGAACAGCTGCGCATGCACGGCTTTGAGATTGGCAGCCAGCCCAGCCGCTCAGAAAGGCTTGTGAGCACCATCATCCTGTACCGCGGCCCCGGAACCCGTGAACAGATGGAAGCCAATGTACGCAGCGACTATGGCGGTGCCGTCACCTCCATGTACGGCCATGGTTCCGTCCTTGTAGCGGATCTTCTCGTGGTGCGCAGGCGCGTCCCCGAAAACAAGACCTCGCTGAGAAGCATCTCGGCCCACAACACGGTCAGCAGCACGCGTGTCCGCATAGGGCTCTTCTCCGATGAAAAGCATATTCTTGACGACCGCAGTCTGGAAGAAGCCCTGGCCAATGAAATAGCCGGCATAGCCGCCTACACCCTGGATGAGAAAAAACACACGCCCAGCGTGACATCGCCCATCAGGGACACACCCAAAAAGTCAAAGAAGAGCAGCAAGACAAGGAAAAAGACAAAAAACAGGCGCTGACGGCCTGCCCTCCCCTGAACCTTTAAAGCCTGATATAATGCATAATTTCAATCAGTTACACACATTGCCATCTTTATCATACTTGACAAAGGCAGGCATACAGGAAATTGTCATACAGGGAAGCAGCCATCAGTTCCAGTAGTCATGTACCTCCTTAACTCCTTGCCTATATATGGTGGCTGCCTTCCCTGCTGCAAATGCGCACGTCATATAACCTCCTGTGATGACGTGCCAGGAGAAGCAGAAACCCGCAGGGCACAGTATCGTCCTGCGGGTTTTTGTTTGTCAGAAAAGAGCCGTAGCCCTAATTTTGCCGGCAGGCTAGGCCTGCTGCTTCAGCTGCCCGTCACAGCCAAAAACCTTCTCTGCGAACCTGTCTTCCATGCCGCAGTCAGCACACGCTTCGCGGCATATGGCAGCTATGCCCCTGCAGCAGGGCACTTCCATACGGATGACGGTAACAGAGGCAGGCTGTGCACAGCGCAGAAGGGAGACAAGCTTGTCCTTCATGGCGTCTCCGTCCTCAAATTTGGGACAGGCAATAAGGACGACCCTGCCATGGGCTTCCTGATGGAAAAGAGCGGAAGCAGCCGGAGCACAGTCTGCTGCAAGAAGAATATGGGCATTGGCAAGGAAGGGAGCCTGCGGAGGAACAAGGCGCAGCTTGACAGGCCAGGTCAGCCTGCGCATGCCCTGCCCTGCTGACGCAGCCTGCGGCATATTGGGTTCACCGGCTCCGAAATCCCTGACTGCACTGCCAGGGCATCCATGCGGCTTTGCAGCAAAAGCCCCCTGCATGGGAAAGACAAAGCCTGGCTCAGCCTTTGCAGGTTCAGCCCTGCCTGCTTCAAAGGCAGCACTGCCGGGACAGGATGAGCCGACCTTTTCCTTTGTCCTTGCCACATGCGCCATGGCCGCTTCCTCGTCAAAAGGATCTGCCTCGCGCTGCTCAATGGTCAGGGCATCCTGCGGACATCCTGAAAGACAGGCCCCCAGGCCGTCGCAGTAGCTTTCGGAAACAACAGTTGCCTTGCCATCAACAATGGCTATGGCTCCTTCTGCGCAGTCCAGTACGCACTGTCCGCATCCTGTGCACAAATCCCTGTCTATCTTAATGATATTACGAACTTCTCTGGCCATTGTCCTTTCCTTGTATAAATATATCCTGATATCAGGATATATGAATTTATTATCTCTTCCAGCGAAAAAAACTGCTTCTCAAGCTATTGCAGGATAGCGCAATACTCACATGCACACTGTGATAATTGCAACAAAAGATACGGGCGGCGATGGACCAGGATGAAGCAGAGCACGGCCTCAATGCCTGCCCTGCCAGGAAGCCCTGAAAAACAGATCGACCGGCCGCTTTTAACCAAAAGGCGGACACGGCATTAAGCCGGATCCGCCCTGCGCTTTGAGAAGATACAACAAGCCGTCATACAGCGGAACAGAAGGATCATCCGTGCATGGCCTTGCGCACCTTTTGCACAGTCTCTCCAATATTCTTTGCAGAAACGAACTCCGAGACCAGGGCGCAGCACTCCGCACCGTGCTCTGCAACCTCATGGATGTTATGGGCCTTGATGCCGCCTATGCACACAAAGGGCATGTGGATATTGGCCTTGACCCAGTCAAGATAGGACAGGCCCACAGGGCTTACGACGTCTTCCTTGGTTTTGGTTTCATAAATAGGACCGACGCCTATATAGTCTGCCCCGTCCCTGAACGCTGCCTCGGCCTGTTCCGGCTCATGCGTGGAGACGCCGACTACCATGACAGGCCCGACAAGGGTGCGTACATCATACAGGGGTATATCATTCTGTCCCACGTGCACGCCGTCCGCATGGCTGAGCAGGGCAATATCCACATGGTCATCCACGATAAAGCAGGCATCGTATTCCCTTGTGATACGGCGCAGAAGACGGCATTTCTCAAGCATTTCGCGGTCGTGCATTTTCTTTTCCCTGTACTGCAGAATGCGTATTCCGGCACCAAGCAGCTCCCTGGCCACTTCCTCCAGGGTGCGTCCTAAGGAAAGGCGTTCATCCGTAATAGCGTAGAGATCCGTCTCGCCGGGAAGAATGATAGACATGTCAGCTCCTTGACTGAAATCAGATGCGGCCTGCACATTGCTGCCGCCCTTAAGCAATACCTTATGCGCTGAAACAGCGCCTTTTTCTCAATGAAACATCCTGTCCCAGATGCGCTTCAAACAGCTCCGCAAAAGCCGGCCAGGCCTGAAAGAAGTATGCATAAGCTCATCAGGAAGGACAAAATCGGAAACACAAACGTCCTCAGGTGCCAGCAGGGGATAGTCCGCAACTGCCCCTGATGACAGGCAGTGCGGATGCCGGGCCGCAATAAAGGCCTTCTGCAGGGGAATATCCCGAGGCTCCCTGCCCACTATGCGGCAAAAGGCCTCATCCAGGGCCACCGGGCTTGCACTGGCACCAAGAAGCCCCAGCCTGTAGGGCTTTCCGCCGGATGGACCGGTCACGTGCATGGCACAAACTGCGTCAACAAGGCCGGAAACCGGCGGCAGAAAACCCAGGATGGAACTTTGCATGACGGCAAACTGCTCCGGATCTTGACCCTCCCTTGTGTGGTACAATGCCTTATACAGCCCCGGGACACAGCCGTACAGGTTTTTGCAGGACATGGTCAGGCGCATCTGGCTGTGGGCCTTTAGCCTGGCACAGGAAAGGATGCAGTCGGCTTCCATGGCTGTCCCGGCAATAAAGATTTGATAGCCTGAAGGCAGGCGTACAGGCACGCGCCCGCACATGGGCTCAGCATGCAGCCCTAGTTTATTGAGCAGGGGCTCAAGCCCGATGGCTGAAGCAACGCCGGCTGCCGATCCAAAGCCGGGGGAATCAGCGACAGTAACGCGTGCCCCCATGTCCAGAAGCCACTTGCAGGCAGCCGCCACAACTTCCGGCCCTGTACAGGCCAGGGCCTGCGCCCGCAAAAGATTGGGCTTTACAAGGACATGCCTGCCAAAGAGCGGCATGCCGTCCCACAGGCAGGCCTTGTCAAGCAGGAGAGGGACCTGCTCCCAGCAGGCATGCTCATCACGGCAGCGCTCAAGCAGCACGCTTACATGGGCAGAAGAAGGCTCTCCGGCAGCGTCTGTATCCCTTGCCAGCATATGGCAGTCAAAATTGTTCAAGCCAGTCCTCCCCCTGCAACAGCGTCCTTATGCCCGGCATCAGCAGACAACTGAGTATTTACCCGGCTTGCGGCAGATGTAAAGGGCAAGGCGCTGGCAGGATGGCCGGACCAGGTATTTTCCGCCAGCGTACATTTTTTATTTTACCAGATTTTAGGCTAAAAATTCCTCTTTTTATCAAAAAAATATTGACGGACTAAAATAAAATTCATAAAATCCTGTCCGGACACAATCTGCCGGTCCTGAAAGCACATTCTGAAACCATGATGAGCGCAGGCGCTGCATAACGGGCCAGTACCCGCTGTTTCCTATACCTTTAAGGAGATTCCGTATGACGAAAATGATCGCCCTCGCACCCGGCCAGGCTGATAATGCTGCCGTGAACGAAGAACAGGCAACATCCCCGAATAAAGCACAGAATGAAACACAGACTGGCGTACAAGCCGCTCAGGAAAAGAC
>CAVJEZ010000158.1:0-4897 GCA_963648625.1 Odoribacter splanchnicus | reverse complement strand
CACGCCTCCTGGGCTGGAAGATCGATATCTTTACCGACAGCCGCTACAAGGAAGTGGACAGCATGGACAGGGCCGGAATGGAAGCAATTGCCAGTGCGGCAGGACTGCCGTTGCGGACGCTGATCAATGCCGGCTACATTTCCAGGGAAAGCCTGCGTGCCGCCTCCGAAGACGAGCTTAAGGAAAATCTCGGCCTTGACGATGCAAAGGCACAGGCGCTGCGCAGGGCTGCAGACGAGCCCCCTGCTCCTCTGGACGGGCCTGATGACATGCAGGCAGGGCATCCTGATGCGGCCGGTGACGCTGTCGCACCACAGGATGGCTCACAGAATGCACAGGAGCCCGGTGAAAATGCCTGATCAGGCAGTGCCGGCCGGCAGCCAGGAAGGGCAGGGACCTGTCCGCATGTGCGTCATATGCAGGCAGCGCTTTCCCAAGCAGGCTCTCAGCCGCTTTGTCCTGTCCGCTGCAGGGACGCTTGCCTGTGATGCCGACCATACCATGCCGGGAAGGGGCTGGTATGTCTGCGGGCAGGAGACATGCCGGCAGAAGTTTGCACGGTACAGGCCGCAGGCAAGGCATACGGCACGGCAAAAAGGGAGGAACAAAAAGAGATGAGCGAGAAAAAAATCAAGATAAAGGATCTGGCCGAGGAGCTTAAGGTGCAGCCTGCAGAGCTGCTGGCAACAGCCCAGAAGGCCGGCATCAGCGCCAGCGGGCAAAATCCCTCCATTACCCAGGAAGAAGCAGCAAAGCTGCGCTCCCAGGCAGCAAAGAAGCAGGACGACGGCCGCAAGACCGTCATCGTGCGCCGCAAGGCAAGCCACGACAAGGAAGCCCAGGCAAAGGAAGGCAGCGACAAAAAACAGCCTGCCCCTGAACAGGCTGCAAAGGAGCAGGAGCCCAAAGGCCAGGATGCCCCCGGGCAGGCAAGGGAACAGCATGCCAGGGTTGTCAGGAAAGCCGGCACACAGGACAGGGACGGACAGTCCGCATCCCGCAATGCCCGCTCCGGCAAGGATGACAATGCCCAGGCCGGTGAAAAGGCCGGTGCCGACGCAAAGGAAAGCAAGGTCAAGATAATCAGCCGTCCCGGACAGCAGAAGGCGGAAGCAAAGGCAGAGCCTGCCCCCGCAGCCGCTGCAACCCCGGCTGCATCTGAAGCCGCAACCGCTGCTGCAGCATCAAAAGAGTCTGCAGCAGACGCTGCATCTTCTGCAGCATCTGCTTCGCAGGCCAAGCCCGCAGAAGCCGGCAGGGAAGCAGAAACGCCCAAAGCCGGCCAGGCTCCGAAGCAGGAAGTGCCCAGGGTAAAAGTTATTGCCACGCCTGAGAGTCCCAGGGTGCGCATTATCTCCAGGCCCGGCCCCCAGGAAGCCAAGCCTGCCCGTCCTGCCCGCCCGGGTGATGCCCGCAGGCAGAACAACAGCCGTGACGGCAGAAGCGACGACAACAGATCCCGCACGCAGAGGCCCCAGGACGGCCGCCGCAGTGCCGGCGGTGCAGCTGCACCGAACTTTGCCGACAACGATGCCAGGAAGCGCGGCGATGCCGGCAGGGGCAGGGGTGGCAGAAGCGGATCCGGCGGACGCCAGGACGGCAGCAGCTTCAACCCTGCCCAGGACGAGCGCAGCCCCCAGAACAAGAAGAAGCGCGGCACCAAGGGCGGCCGCCGTACTGTTGACTTCCAGCAGAACGGATCATTTGACGCCCAGATGGACGAGAACGAGTCCCCGCGCATCCGCAGCTCCCGCAGCCGCAAGAAGAAGGCTGTCCAGGCTGCTCCTGTTGTCACCCAGCCGCTGAAGGCTGCCAAGAGGAAGGTGCGCATCGAAGGCACCATACGCATTTCGGACATGGCCCAGCAGATGAGCCTCAAGGCCAACGAGCTCATCAAGGTGCTCTTCAACCTGGGCATCATGGCCACCATCAACCAGTCCATCGACTTTGACACCGCTTCCATCCTGGCTGCCGAATTCAAGTACGAAGTCGAAAAGACAGGCTTTGAGGAAAAGGACTACCTGGAGCCCTCTGCTCCCGACAGGCCGGAAGATCTTAAGCCCCGTCCGCCCGTGGTCACCATCATGGGCCACGTTGACCATGGCAAGACCTCCCTCCTTGACGCCATCCGCAAGACGCACGTGACCTCGGGCGAAGCCGGCGGCATTACCCAGCATATCGGCGCCTACCACGTCAGGACCAAGAACGGCGACGTTGTCTTCCTCGATACGCCCGGCCACGAGGCATTTACTGCCATGCGCGCCCGCGGCGCCCAGATCACTGACCTTGTCATCCTGGTCGTTGCCGCTGACGACGGCGTCATGGAGCAGACAAGGGAGGCCGTAAACCACGCCAGGGCCGCCAACGTGCCCATCATCGTTGCCGTCAACAAAATGGACAAGCCCGGCGCCAATCCCGACCGCGTTCTGCGCGAGCTGGCCGAGATGGGCCTGCAGGCCGAGGAATGGGGCGGCGACACCATCGTGTGCAAGGTGTCAGCCAAGACGCACGAAGGCCTGGACGAGCTGCTTGAGCTGCTGGCTTTGCAGTCAGAGGTCATGGAGCTCAAGGCCAATCCCGACAAGCCTGCCCGCGGCCATATCATCGAGGCCAAGCTGGACAAGGGGCGCGGCGCAGTGGCCACAGTACTCATCCAGGAAGGCACCCTGCACCAGGGCGACACCTTTGTGTGCGGCACCTTCTCGGGCCGCGTCAGGGCCCTTCTGAACGACCAGGGCAAGAAGGTGAAGGAAGCAGGTCCTTCCATCCCTGTGGAAGTGCAGGGCTTTACCGGCGTTCCTGTGGCAGGCGAGGAATTTGCGGCCATTGAGGACGAAAAGGTGGCCCGCCGCATTGCCGATGCCAGGGCCATAGCCCAGCGCGAGAAGGAGCTTGCCAGCGAAACCAAGGTTACCCTTGAGTCCTTCCTTGCAGGCACCGGCAACGACGAGCAGAAGACGCTCAACCTGGTTGTCAAGGCAGACGTGCAGGGCTCCCTTGAAGCCGTGCAGGGCTCCTTGCAGAAGGCCAGCACCGACAAGGTCACGGTCAACGTGGTCCATGGCGGCACAGGCGCCATCACGGAATCAGACATTCTGCTGGCATCGGCCTCCAAGGCCATCATCATCGGCTTCAACATCCGTCCCACTGCCAAGATCAAGGAAGTGGCAGCCCACGAAAACGTGGACATCCGCTTCTACGACATCATCTACAAGCTGGTGGACGATGTGAAGAACGCCATGGCCGGCCTGCTGGCCCCTGTGGAAAAAGAGGTCTACCTGGGCCAGGCAGAAGTCCGCAAGACGTTTACGCTGCCCAAGGTCGGCACCATTGCCGGATCCTATGTTGCCGACGGCAAGATCGTCCGCAACGCAGGCGCACGCCTGCTGCGTGACGGCGTAGTTGTCTGGACAGGCAGCATCAGCTCCCTGAAGCTCTTCAAGGACGACGCCAAGGAAGTGGCCCGCGGCAAGGAATGCGGCATAGGCCTTGAGAACTTCAACGACATCAAGGACGGCGACATCATCGAAGCCTTTGAGACGGTTCAGGAAGCCGCCACGCTGTAATGCACTGCCTTTGGGAGGGGATGCCGCTTCCGGCCGCCCCTCCCTTTCAGGCTGCATAACTTTTTTTGTTTTTCCCTGCCGCAGGGCCAGCCCTGCGGCATACGATTTTTTAAAGCACCCTGTGCTTTGATAACGGAACCATATGCTGCTGACCGATCTAGCCTTTCCCACGGCCTGGCGTGAGGATGCCCAAAAAACCGCACAGGCCCTGCTCGCCCATGACAGCTATCTTGTCTGCGCCCATGCGCGCCTGGACGGGGATGCCTTAAGCTCCATGGCTGCCGCAGGCCTTTTCCTGCAGCAGCATGGCAAGCGCTTTCTGTACTTTGCACCGCACGGCATTCCGGACACCTTTGCCTTTGTGAAGATGCCGGCTCCGGTCTACAGCACGCTTGACGCCATGCCTTTCAGGCCCGGAACCGTCCTGGCCCTTGACTGCGGCAAGCCGGACAGGCTTGGCGAGGAACTGGCAGCAGACATGGATGAATTCGAGTGCATCAACATCGATCACCATGTTGGAACCGGCATGGGCACCATAGCCTCCATGGTCGTTCCCGAGGCATCGTCCACCACCCAGGTCCTTGCAAGCATCTTCCATGCGGCAGGCTGCGAGCTGGAAGGCTCTCTTGGCGAGGCGGTCGCCATTGGCCTTATCACGGATACTGGCGGATTCCGCCATGGCAATTCCACGCCCGAGGTTTTTGCCCTGGCATCGTACCTTGAACAAAAAGGCGTGTCAGTCCACAGGCTGAGGGAACAGCTGGAAAAAAACTGGACTCTGGCACGCATGCATTTGTGGGGACGCCTCTATACGCAGATTCAGCTGCTTGAGAAAAACCGCCTTGCCCTCTGCCCCATGACGCTGGAAGACCTGGATGAAACCGGATCCCTGCCCGTGGATACTGAAGGCTTTGTGGAGCATCTGCGCGAGCTGCGCGGCGTGCAGGTTGCCTGCTTTGTACGCGAGCAGGGCTATGGCGTGTGCAAGTTCAGCCTGCGCTCCTGCGAGGGCATAGACGTGCAGGCCGTTGCCGAAAGCCTTGGCGGCGGAGGCCATATTAATGCGGCAGGCGGAACCATGCGCAAACCGCTTGAGGTATGCTGCCGCGAGCTGCAAAAGGCCATAGCAAAGGCCCTTAAGTGATTAGCCGGGGACAGCCGGGCTGTTTCCGGCCTTCTGGGGCACTGCCATGCCATATGGCATCGTATGGGCAGGCAGATCCGGACAGGCATAAGGCATGCAGGGCCTGCATTAAACGCTGATCGCATTTTGACAGACTTCTGAAAAAAAAGTAGTATTACAAATCTATGATCGTTTCCAAGATCGATTC
>CAVJEZ010000157.1:0-4909 GCA_963648625.1 Odoribacter splanchnicus | reverse complement strand
GCCTGCTTCTGGTATGTCCCGAGCGTCTTCATGCCGTCAAACAGTATTTGTCTGACTTCCACGCTCCAGGTATACGTTCCCTGTGACGGCGTTTTTGTGCCTGTCATCATGGACGGATCCCTGTCCTGCCTGGAATAGCTGTAGCCGTAGCTTGTGGAGAGTGCAGGAAACAGGGTTCCCAGTGCCGAATTCTTTCCCGCCTCCGACGCCCTGGCCTGTGCCTCGGACCCGGCAAGGGACGGATTATATTCCAGGGCATGGCGCACGGCACTGCCCATATTCATGGCAGTCCCCTTGACATTCACGGGTGTCTTTGTTTCCTTTCCTTTGGCATACCTTGCCGGCGCCACAGGCTTGGCAGCAGAGGAACTCAGTGCCGGACCGAAATTGTCCGGATCTGCCATGTCAGCCGAGGCGTCAGCAACAGGCACGAAGTATATAAGCATCATGCATGCGTACAAAGGAAGTCCCGGCACGAGACTCCATATGCGGCTGCACGCTTTCTTCAATATGGGATACATGGTTCGCATACGCTGACTATACAAAAATCCCTAAGGCTAGGCTAGCAGGTTGTCAAAAATCACAAGCTCTCATTTATTCCAAAGCAACTTGCTATTATTAAAAAGTATGCTAGGCTTTTTGCCAAGGCTTTCCCCTTCCCCGGATTTTTCGCAGCCTGCGGAAAAACACATCCTTATCTTGTACGACAGAAGAAGGTTACCATGTCTGTTCCCATTCTGAAAAAAGAATCACTCATTCAAGGCACCACCAGCAAGATGGTGCTGTATGCCCCTGAAATTGCGCGGCATGCAAAGCCGGGACATTTTGTCATTTTAAGAGTGAACGAGCACGGCGAACGTATCCCCCTGACTATCGCTGATACCAATGCAGAGGCAGGCGAGATTACCATTGTCTATCTTGTCCTCGGCAAAACGACAGCCCTGCTTGAATCCCTTAAGGAAGGAGACAGCATCCTGGATGTCTGCGGGCCCCTGGGCAAGGCAACGCACATTGAAAAGAAGGGCTGCGTTGTCTGTGTCGGCGGCGGAACAGGCATTGCCGCCATGCACCATATTGCCAAGGGGCACCATGAGGCCGGCAACAAGGTCGTGGCCATTATCGGCGCCAGGAACAAGGACCTGCTTCTTTTTGAAAAGGAGCTGAGCCTCTTTGCCGACGAGCTTCTCATCAGCACCGATGACGGCAGCCGCGGGCACAAGGGCTTTGTAACCGACCTTCTCAGGGAAAAGCTGGATACGGACAAGGACATCTTCGAGGTCGTGGCCGTCGGCCCTGTCCCCATGATGGCCGCCGTATCAAACCTGACAAAGCCCTACGGCGTGCACACCACTGTCAGCCTTAACCCCATTATGGTTGACGGCATAGGCATGTGCGGCGCCTGCCGCGTCACAGTAGGCGGCAAGACATGCTTTGCCTGCGTGGACGGGCCTGAATTTGACGGGCATGAAGTCGATTTTGACGAGCTGAAGCTCAGGCTCGGAGCCTTCAGGGAACAGGAAAGAAAAGGAATGGAAGCCTATAGGAGCGCACACAATGGATAAGACCACCTTGCATGGCAACAAAATTCCCAGATCTCCCATGCCCTGCCAGAAGCCGGAGGTCCGCGCTCACAATTTTAACGAAGTTGCCCTTGGCTACGATGAAGAGACAGCAAAAAAAGAAGCTTCCCGCTGCCTGCAGTGCAAAAAGCCTGCATGCATGAAGGCCTGCCCTGTCTGCGTGCCTATTCCGCAGTTCATCAATGCCGTCACTGAAGGCGACTATGAAGAAGCCTACCGCCAGCTCAAGACAGCCAATGCCCTGCCTGCCGTGTGCGGCCGCGTCTGTCCGCAGGAAAAGCAGTGCGAAGGATCCTGCCTTCTGGGACGCAAGGGCGAGGCTGTGGCCATAGGCCGCCTGGAACGCTTTGTGGCTGACACCCATATTGCCAATGCAAAAAAGGATGCTGCCGCAGCTTCCGTTCAGAAGCCTGCAGAAGGCAAGAGTGTAGCCTGCATCGGCGCAGGCCCTGCATCCCTTTCCTGTGCAGGCTACTGTGCCTCGCACGGGCTCAAGGTCCACATGTACGAGGCGCTGCATGAAGCAGGCGGCGTGCTTATCTACGGCATTCCTTCCTTCAGGCTGCCCAAGGACATTGTCCGCAGCGAAATCAAGGCCCTTGAGGATCTCGGGGTGGAAATCCATCTGGATACTGTTGGCGGACGCACCTGCCAGATAGACGAGCTTCTGAAAAAGCATGATGCCGTCTTCATCGGTGTTGGCGCAGGACTGCCCAAATTCCTTGGCATTCCTGGCGAGAACCTGGTCGGCGTCTTTTCTGCCAATGAGTTTCTGACCCGCATCAACCTTGGCCGAGGCTACAAATTCCCCGAATACGACACGCCTGTCTATGAGGGACACAAGGTAGCGGTCTTCGGCGCAGGCAACGTTGCCATGGATGCAGCCAGGACTGCGCTGCGCATGGGTGCCGACGAAGTGCACGTGGTCTACCGCCGCACCAGGAACGAAATGCCGGCCCGCCGCGAGGAAGTCGAGCATGCCGAGGAAGAAGGCGTCATTTTTGACCTGCTGGTAAACCCCGTGTCCTTCCATGGAGACGACGCCAAGAAGCTCAAGAGCGTCACCTTGCAGCGCATGGAGCTGGGTGAGCCTGATGCCTCTGGAAGATGCCGCCCTGTCCCTGTGCCTGGCTCTGAATTCGAGATGGACATCGATCTTGGCATCGTGGCTCTGGGCACCAGATCCAACCCCATTCTCCTTGAGGCCACAAAGGATCTCGAAAAGAACAAGTGGGGCTATATAGTTGCCAATGAGGAAACCGGCGAAACATCCATTCCCAATGTTTTTGCCGGCGGTGACATCGTTACCGGCGCAGCAACCGTCATCCTGGCTGCCGGCGCCGGACGCAGGGCCGGCATCAGCATCTGCCAGCGCCTGCTTGGCACAGAACAAAACTAAAAACAGTTCCATTGTTGTACTGTGCTCCCCGCAAGCCCTGGCTGCGGGGAGCCTGCTTTTTCCATCAAGGAAGGGCCGCCATGATCAGCTGCGATCTGCATAACCACACCCTGTATTCACACGGCAGGGACACCGTCCGTGACATGTACCAGAGCGCCGTTTCCAAAGGACTTGCCATCTTCGGATTTTCCGAGCACAGCCCGCGCCCCCTTAAGTATACCTATTCTGACGAATACAGGGACCACCTCAATGCCCATCTGCAGGACTATGTCAATGAAGTGCAGGCACTTAAAAAGGCAGACGCCCCCTGCAAAGTCCTTTTCGGCATGGAAATCGACTGGTTTGAGGACGATGTTGACTTTGTCCGCAAGGCATCAAGCCAGTTTCCCTTTGACTACCTCATAGGCAGCACGCACTTCATCGGCACCTGGGGCTTTGATTCCTCTCCCGATCCCTGGAAAGGGATGAGCGAGGAGCAGAAATTTGAAAGCTATACTGCCTATTTTACAACCTGGCGCAAAATGCTTGCCTCAGGATTCTTCCAGATTGCGGCCCATCCCGACCTTATCAAAATTTTCAGCATGGACAGCTTCCACAGATGGATTGTGCAGGAAGGAAGCCAGCGTCTGATCAAGGATGCGCTGGAAGTCCTCAAGGCCAACAATATGGCCATGGAGATCTCCTCGGCCGGCCTGCGCAAGCCCTGCCATGAAATATACCCCTGTCCCCTTATCATGCGTATGGCATCCGAAGTGCAGTGCCAGATAACTTTTGCCTCTGATGCCCATAATGTTGCCGACGTAGCCTACGGCTTCCCTGTTCTTGCAAGCTACGCCAGGGCGTTCGGCTATGCGCATTCAGTGTATTATGCCGAAAAGCAGTGGCATACGCTTCCTTTCTAGGGGCTTTTCTCCTGCCTGCATCCCTTTACAAGCTTTTTTCCAAGAGTCTTTCTGAAGACGCTCCTGCCATATGGACCAGACACTTCTCTGCCAGCTAGACAATGCCGGCCTCGTATACCCTGGCGATCCACAGCAACGGCATGTGCTTCATGACCTCTCCTGGGCCATCCGCAAGGGCGAACATACAGTCCTTATCGGGAAAAACGGCGCCGGAAAGACTACGCTTCTGCGCATCATCAGGGGCGAAGCCTGGGTGACGCAGGGAACATGTGTCTGGAGAGACAGTGACGGCAGCATGACCACGTCACGCATTACAGGCCAGGCTGTCACGGCCATGGTCTCTCCGTCACAGCAGGAATATTTCCAGCGCTCTGCCAGGGGCCTTAACGGCAAAGAGCTTTTGCTGACAGGCTTTGACGGCACGCCCATGCTCTACACGCATGCCGATTCCCAAAGGGAAGAGCTGGCAGAGGCCATGGCCTGCGAGCTTGACTGCATTCATCTCCTAAAACGCAATGTCACGGAGCTTTCCCAGGGACAGTTGCGCATTCTGCTGCTGGCAAGGGCCATGCTGCGCCAGCCGTCCCTGCTCCTTCTCGATGAATGTTCCGACGGCCTTGATGTGCGCCACAGGGAGCTGTTTGCCGCATCGCTAAAAAAACTTTCAGAAAGCAGCACCATTATCATGACTACACACAGGGCGTCGTTCCTGCCCGAGTGGATAAAAAACACATTGTATCTTGAGAATGGCAGTCTCTCAGCTACACCGCCTGCCGCCCCAAAAGACAATCATGGTGCCTTGTCCCGCATAGAAATCCATTCCGAAGAGACTGCTGCCCATGAGGAACACGAGCCTCTGGTCGATGTACAGAACGCCACCGTGTACCTTGCAGGCAGGCCTGTCCTGCACGACATTACCTGGCAGCTCTGCAAGGGAGAGCACTGGCTTCTTCAGGGGGAAAACGGTTCAGGGAAATCCACCTTTCTGCACATGCTGGCATCAGATGTGCCTGTGGCCTGGCCAGGCA
>CAVJEZ010000156.1:0-4923 GCA_963648625.1 Odoribacter splanchnicus | reverse complement strand
AAAAAAGTAAGGCCTGCCAGGCAGAAAAGACATCTGCCGGGCAGGCGCTGATTACCTCATTTCAGGACAAACAAGGCTCATCTACATCCTTGTTATATGCAGCCTTCCTGCACAGCAGAACACACTGCTGAACACAATTTGTCTATATCCTGCAAGGGCGTAACAAAGGGCGGCATAAGATAGATCAGATGATTGAAGGGACGGATCCACACACCCTGCTCCACAAAGAAGGCCTGCAAGGTGCTCATATTGACAGGCTCGGCCGTTTCCACGACGCCTATGGCACCAAGCACCCTGACATCGCGCACTGACGCATGTTTGCGGCACGGGGCAAGCCCTTCTTTGAGCCTTGCTTCAATCTGCAAGACGCGTTCCTGCCATGGCGAGGAAAGAAGTTCGTCAATGCTGGCAAGCGCTGCCGCGCAAAAGAGGGGATTGGCCATGAAGGTAGGCCCGTGCATGAGGATGCCTCCGCCATGCTCCTCGTCTGCCGCTCCGATGCCCTGGGCCACATTTGCGGTGCACATGGTCACGGCACCTGTCATCATCCCGCCTGTCAGGGCCTTGCCAATACAGCAGATGTCAGGCGTAATTCCGGCCCATTCACAGGCAAAAAGCCTGCCTGTCCTGCCAAAGCCCGTGGCAATTTCATCGGCAATGAGCAGAATATCCCTTTCCTTGCAGAGGGCATAAATCCCTTTTAGATAGTCAGGATGATAGAACCACATGCCTCCTGCGCCCTGGACGACGGGCTCAAGAATGACAGCGGCGATCTCATCGCCATGCGCCTTGAGAAAGCGTTTTGCATCATCTAACGATGAAGGATCAAACGGCTTGTCAAAGCGGCAGGTAGGACGCTCCATAAAAAGGTGGTCAGGCAGAAGCCTGTTGAAGAGCGTATGCATGCCTGTCACAGGATCGCACACGCTCATGGCTCCCTGCGTATCGCCGTGATAGCCTCCCATGGGCGTCAGGAATTTCTGCCTTTTGGGACGGCCCTTTGAGATCTGGTACTGCACGGCCATCTTCAGGGCCACTTCCACGGATACGGATCCTGAGTCTGCATAAAAAAGATGGTCCAGGCCTTCGGGTACCAGGGGGATTAGGCGCCTGGCCAGCTCTATGGCCGGCTTGTGGGTAATGCCTCCGAACATGACATGGCTCATGACGGCAAGCTGGCGTTGCATGGCCTTTTTTAAGCGGGCATTGCCATAGCCGTGCACGGCACACCACCAGGAGGACATGCCGTCTATAAGCTCCCTGCCGTCGTCAAGCACAAGTCTGTTATCATGGGCTGAGCGCACCATAAAAACAGGAAGGGGCTTTGAGGCAGACGTATAGGGATGCCACAAATGATCCCTGTCAAAAGCGAGGTCTTCTGCCCTTTTTTTGCTACTGCCCTGCTGTTCATCCAGCTGTTCCTGCAATCTGGCGGCACATGGCTGCAAGCCTGAGAGAAGCGCCTCCCTGTCCAGGGGATTGCCCAGATAGGGAATGTCTGCCAGCAATGGCACGCCAAGCTGCTCACCCATGCGCTTAAGGCTTGTGACATTGTCATTAAGTATGCGCTCTTCATCGGCCTGCTGTGCCTCTGCACCGCATCCTGCGTCATACTGCGTGTCAGGCAGGGTGCGTATCAGAACCATGCCGGCAACATCTATCCCCCGCAGCTGCATGGCTTCAAGGCTGAGCCTTGCGTGGTTAAGGCAGCCCAGCCTGTTGGCGACAACCAGGACAACAGAAAGGCCTATGGCCTGCATCAGATCCAGCATGTCCTCGGTTTCATTTAGGGGAACATGCAGTCCGCCTGCGCCTTCCACAAGCACAGTCCTGCCGCAAGCTTTTTCCCTCACCTCAAAGGCAAGTTCCTGGCAGTGCAGCTCATCTCCGGCAAGCCCTGCTGCCAGATGCGGGGAACAGGGCGGCTCGTAGCAGTGCAGGGCACAGGCTTCCCCGCCAAGATCCTGCACGCAGGCCACATCGGGGACCAGCAGGGACTGGCCTTTTTTAAGGCACCCTGTCTGCACAGGCTTTATCACCAGCGGACGCTTGCCCTCCGTTCCCAGAAGGACAGACAGGGCAGCAGTCACAGTTGTCTTGCCGGCATCCGTGTCCGTGCCGGTCACAAAATACCCGTGCATTGCCTACCTCCGCTCGCTGCCAAGGGCCTGCAAAAGGGCATCGTCGTCATCATAGCCCAGGCCGCGCGTGGTCAGGTAATTGCCGGTCATGATGCAGCTGGCCCCGGAAGCCAGGACAAAGGACTGCTCTTCAGCCAGAGTGGAGAGTCGGCCGCCGCAGATATTAATGTCGGCATGGGGAAGCATGAGCCTTGCCAGGGCCACTATGCGCAGGGCTTCCCTTCTTTCCAGGGGCTGCCTTTTGCCCATGGGTGTTCCGGGCACAGGGCAGAGGAAATTGACCGGAATACAGTCTGCATGCTCGGATCTTACGGTGTGCAGAAGCTCCACGCGCTGCGCCCAGCTCTCGCCAAGGCCGAAAATGCCGCAGGAACAGACGCTCAGGCCTGCCTTGCGAGCTACGCGCAGCGTTGCAATGTCTTCGTCGTAGTCATGCGTGGTGCATATTTTGTCAAAATAGCTGCGCGCCGTTTCCAGGTTATGGTGGTAGCGGTCAAAGCCGGCCTGCTTTAAGCGCAATGCCTTTTCTTCGGTTAGGATGCCCAGTGAAGCGCAGAGCTTTATGCGGCAATGGGAACGGATGCTGAGCGCTGCCTCGCACAAGGTATCGAGATCCTTGTCTGACACGGTTGTTCCGCTGGTCACGATGCCGAAGCGCCCTATATTGTGCCTGTCCATCTCCATGGCCTGGTCCAGCAGGGCCTCTTTTCCCTGCAAAGGATACACCGGCGCACCCGTCTCATAGTGGGAGGACTGCGCACAGAAGGCGCAGTTTTCCGGGCAGCGCCCTGACTTGGCGTTGGTAATGGCACAGGTGCCTGTCGCTTTGGGCCCGTACAGGGAACGCACAATATGCCCTGCTGCCAGAAGATCCATATTGTCTTCCCAGGGACTTTCAGCAACGGCCAGGGCTGTCTTTTCGTCTATGCCCTCTCCGCCGTTTTCAAGCATTGCCTTCAGAACGCTGCGCAACAACTCAGTCATACGCTTTATCAAGCCTCCATGCTCTTCAGGCTCTTCCGGAATATTCCGGGACCTGAAATTCTGCTGTATTTCGCATATTGCAAGCCACGGATATTAAGCCGGCAGGCGCAAGAGGGCAAGAAGGCTGAAAGCTGTCCAAAAACTTTTAGTGCCCTGTTTTTGCAGCCATGACCTTTTTGTTGAGCCTTTCATTCATACAGATCATAAGGATCAGGAGGCCGAAAAGATACCATGGCAGAAGGCTGACTGAAAAATGCCTGGCAATGACGCCGAAAAGAGGAGGCATGATGCACACGCCCAGATGCGCACAGGCCATCTGCACGCCTATGACAGCCTGGGAGCGCTCTATGCCGAAATGCGAAGGTGTGGCGTGCATGAGGCAGGGATATACGGGAGCGCACCCCAGCCCGATGAGGACAAAGCCTGCCACGGCGGCATTGCTGCCCAAAGGCAGGAAGAGGATAACGACTCCGGCAAACAGAATGCAAAGCCCCATGCGCACCATCTGCCTGTCGCTGAACCTCATGGCAATAAAGCCGTTAATGCCCCGGCCTGCCGTGATGCCAAGGCAGAACATGCCGGTCAGAGCCGAAGCCGTCTCCACTGCAAGGCCTTCTTCAAGATGCAGGTATGAGCTTGCCCACAGCATGGAGGAATTTTCCACCGAGCAGTAGCAGAAAAAGCAGATCATGACTTCGGGAACGCCCGGCAGCCGGAATATTTCCCTGAGGCTCAGGGGCTTTCTGTCCTTTGTGCTGCAAGCATGGTTCTCTTTTTCTGCCGGCCTTTTCTTCCATAAGGGCAGGCTCAGCAAAAGGATGAGTGTCAGGCCTATCTGCAAGAGGGAAATGGTGCCGTAGCCGCTGTTCCAGGATGCGCCTGAGGCCAGGGCATGCCCCATAATGAGCGGCCCGGTGGTTACCCCTATGCCCCACATGCAGTGCAGCCAGCTCATATGCCTGCTGGCATAGTGTATAGCCACATAATTGTTGAGTGCAGCGTCAACGCCGCCGGCACCGAGGCCGTATGGCACTGCCCAGAGGCAGAGCACGGCAAAGCTGTGGCTTGTGGAAAAGCCAAAGAGGGCTGCTGCCGTAATGCCCACGCTGACCACGGTAATAACGCCGGTCCCGAAGGATCTGGTCAGCCTGTCGCTCAGAAGGCTTGAAGTTACCGTGCCGGAAGCGATAATCATGGATATGATGCCGGCGCCGGAAATGGGAACATCCAGATCCTGGTAAATGGCTGGCCAGGCAGCCCCCAGGAGGGAGTCCGGCAATCCCAGGCTGATGAAGGCAAGATAGATAACAGCCAGCAGAAGACCGGCCATAGCGCACCTCTTTATCCTTGCAAGAAGCAAACAAGCATCCCTGCTGCCTGCCGTCCGGAAAACTGATTGAACGGCTATTCAGCAGGTTCAAAAGGACTATCAAAGCTGCCTGCCAAACACAAGGCTGAGCACACAGCCGGCGTGGCAATGAAATAACTAAAAAAAAGTTTGCCGATCCTCTTTACAAAAGGGAAAGCAAACCTACTTTTATTTCATCAGAAATTGAATGGCATGGTGAAACAGAGAATGTACAGACTCATTCTCATACAGTTTTGCCAGTCATCCCTAATAGTACAAAAATAGTATAAGTAAAGCTACTATACTTTGAAATTAACAGGAGGCCAGTTATGCCTTACTTTATCCCCGGAAGAAAGACTATGCGTGACAACTACCATGGCGTATCCCGTCTGCATGACGACATCGACCGCCTCTTTGGTTCCTTTCCCGAATACTGGGGACGCACCCAGG
>CAVJEZ010000155.1:2786-4931 GCA_963648625.1 Odoribacter splanchnicus | reverse complement strand
ATATCTGGGTGCATTTGCCGAGATGCGCTACCGCATCAGATGCAACCGACTGCTGGAACTGGTGCCGGACGTGCAGGATGAAAATGTCACAGTCACGCCGGAAAGGCTCTGCCTTTACGGCCTTGCAGGGCGCGTTGCCTGGCATTTTCTGCTGTATATCTCCTGTTATGCCGTCATCTGCTTTGTGGTGAGCACGCTGCTCTTTATGGGCACCTATCCCGTGCTGACAGTGCTGGACTGGCCCCTGCTTTTTGCACTGGCAACCATAGGAGCCGTCCTCTCCCTGCGCAACCGCAGGGCTTATGTCCTGTGCGGGCTGGGCATCTGCCTTGTCCTTGCAGCCTCTGCCATGGGCTTTATTGCCCTGTAAGGCTGGCCATATATTCCATCGTCATCCCCTGTCCTTAAACAGGGGATTTTTTTTGCCCTTAAGGCCGGGCAGGGCGGAAGACGGGAAGGCAGGTGGTGAAGGGAACAGGGATTTTTCAGAAAGGCTATACAATATCTCCCTATATGTGATAGTTCTTTTTTCACGGCGCTGCCACAATACCGGCAGTGCCTGTTTTATTGGTGTACCGCTGTCCTGGCTGGTGCAGGGCATAGCGGTATTTTTTTGTGTTTTGTGTTCGGGAGAGAGTAATGGAACAGTATTTAATCAGCATTCTGACCCCGCTGAACAATATCGTGTGGGGCCCCATAATGCTGGTCCTTCTGGTGGGTACCGGAATCTACCTTAATATCGGGCTTAAGTTTTATCCTTTCCGCAACTGGATAAATGCCTACAAGTGCCTGTGGAACGGCAGAAAGGACCAGTCCCAGCACGGCGAAATCTCTCCCTGGAATGCACTTATGACCGCCATTGCCGCAGACGTGGGCACTGGCAACATCGTCGGCGTGGCAACAGCCATTGCCTTAGGCGGCCCCGGAGCCCTGTTCTGGATGTGGATCACGGCCCTTGTGGGCATGATGACCAAGTTCTGCGAAATCATGCTGGCCGTCAAATACCGTGAAAAGACGCCTGCCGGCAACTGGGTCGGCGGCTGCATGTACTTCATCAAGAACGGCCTGGGCAAAAAGTGGCACTGGCTCGGAACCATGTTTGCCATATGCGCCTCAGTGGCCTGCCTGGGCGTTGGCGGCATGGTGCAGTCCAATGCCATTGCCGCCTGCATGAACGATACCTTTGGCGTCAGCAGGTGGATCACCTGCGCTGTCCTCCTTGTCCTGGCATTCACCATCCTTATTGGCGGCGTGAAGCGCATAGGCTCCGTGGCCGGCAGGCTTGTTCCCTTTATGGCCGGCCTCTACGTGCTGCTCTGCGTGTCCATCATCGTTCTGAACATAGGCAGGCTTCCTGACGTCTTCATGTGGATCCTGACAGACGCCTTTACGCCCACTGCAGCCCAGGGCGGCTTTGCCGGCGGATCCATCATGCTGGCCATCCGCATGGGCGTTGCCCGCGGCATCTTTGCCAACGAGGCCGGCCTTGGCACGGCCCCCATGGCCCACGCAGCATCCACTGCTGAGAGCCCCCTGGTCCAGGCTTCCATAGGCATGCTGGACGTCTTCATCAACACCATGATTATCTGCACCATGACCGGCATAGTCATTCTTATTGCCACTGTGCCGGCCGAACTTGCCGACAAGCTGGGCAACCCGCTTGTTACGGCCGGTGCTCCCCTGTGGAGTGCCGGCCTGGACGGCGCCAGGCTCTCAACGGCCGCCTTCCAGTCCGAACTTGGCAGAATAGGCTCATGGGGCGTTACCTGCTGCCTGGCCCTGTTTGCCTTTACCACCATTATGGGCTGGTGCGTGTACGGCGAGCGCTGCGCCATCTATCTTTTTGGCGACAAGAGCTCCATGCCCTACCGCGTCATATACTCTGTCATCATGTGCTCCGGCGCCGTGCTGACGCTGGATCTGGTCTGGCTTGTGGCAGATACCTCCAATGCCCTGATGGCCTTCCCGAACCTGGTGGGCATTCTTCTCTTAAGCCCCATGCTCTTTAAGTATGTGCGCGAGGAAACAGCCAAGGATCCGCGCTTTACCATGTAGAAAGCTGATGTAAGCCTGCATGCAGGCCTGTGTTGTACGGACGGGGACAGATCGGAAAAGGGTCTGTCCCCGTTTTGCGTCTGGAAGGGG
>CAVJEZ010000155.1:0-2107 GCA_963648625.1 Odoribacter splanchnicus | reverse complement strand
GGGATGACAGAGCCGTATTTGAGATATTCAGCAGGCTGAATACAGGCTGTGTTAAACTGAGCAGTCAGGAAATCAGGGCCAGTCTGTATTACTCTGAATTCTACAGAATGGTATGCAGGCTTAATCAGAATGGTATTTGGAGAGCCCTCTACGGAAAGCCTGAAGACATCAGACTCAGGGATACAGATATACTTCTGCGTTCTTTTGCGCTTCTTTGCAATGGAGAACAATATAACGGCTCGATGAATGCCTTTATTAATAGCTATGCCAGAGAGGCTATGGAGTACTCACCAGATGACATTGCCTATTTCTGTAATCTTTTTACGTCTTTCATGGAATCATGCAGCGATCTCCCAAGAGAGCTTTTTACAACAAAAAAGGGAGAACTGAATGCCGCTCTCTTCGATTCTGTCTTTGTAGTGACTGCAAGTGAGTGCCTTAAGAACAGAACTTTGGTCACAGGAAAATTACAGCAGGAAAGCATCAGCAAATTAAAGGCAGATCCTGAATTTGCAGAATCTATCACGCACAGCACATCCCACACAAAAAATGTTGCCATGAGAATTGCAAAGGCACGTAAATACCTGCTGTAAGGTGACTCTGTCGCTTGGACAGAGGTAAAAAACGTATCAGAGAGGAACCGCAGGCCGGAGATTGTATCTGTAAAAAAGACAGCTTATGAGAGAATCAGGCAGATAAAAGGCAAGAATACCTCTGTTTTCAGAGTTCAGGAAGCCGTATTGTGCAAGTACCTTACGTTCAGAAAGCTTGCTGGAACATCCTGCAAGCGGACAAAAGAGGAGATTGCACATGATTTGCAGATTCTGCAAAGGGATTTTGGCGCTGTGCTGCATGGCCATTTTGCTGTGTCCTGCCATGGTCCGTGCCGGCCAGTCCGTAGAGGCTCTGGACAAAAAGGACCAGAGCATCATTCCCATAGCGGCATTTACTGCCAAGGGCGATACTGAAAAGCTGAAAGCAGCACTTGCAGACGGCTTGCAGAACGGCATGACCGTCAATGAGATAAAGGAAGTCCTGGTGCAGATGTATGCGTACACGGGCTTTCCCCGCAGCCTGACAGCCCTGAACACCTTTTTGGCCCTGCTTGACGAACGAAAGGAGCAGGGCATTCAGGATGAAGCAGGGCGCGATGCTACGCCTTTGCCGGACAAGGCAGACATGCGCAAAACCGGGACGGAAAACCAGACTGCCGTGCTTGGAAGGCCGGCTGCTGGCAGGATCTATGAATTTGCGCCTGTCATAGACACCTATCTGAAGGAGCATCTCTTTGGCGACATCTTCAGCCGCGATGTCCTTACCTTCAGGCAGCGTGAGCTGGCCACGGTTTCTGCCCTGGCAAGCCTTCCGGCAGAGCCGCAGCTTGTATCCCACCTTAACTGCTGCCTGGTCGTCGGCCTGAGCGTGGATCAGCTGCATGCCTTTGCCGCCGTCCTTAGGGACAAGGTCGGGGCAGCCGAGGCCGGGCTTGCTGAAAAATGCCTTGGCATAGTCCTGGCTAAGAGAGGACAGGCCCAATAGGGAAAGATTTTGCGTGCGGCAAGGCAGCACATGCCGCAGGATGAATGTATTTTGTATCCTGTACGCTTTTCATGAGAGAACCGGACAGGAAGGAGGAAGCAATGGGCAAGCGTGTCCTTATTCTTGCGGGCAGTCCCCGCAAAAACGGCAATTCAGCCGCTTTGTGCCGTTCCTTTGCCAGTGGTGCAGAGGAAGGCGGTCATCAGGTGGAAACAATATATCTCAGTGAAAAGAGGATCGGCTATTGCCGGGCCTGCTACCACTGCCAGAAGAACAACGGCGTCTGCATCATCAAAGACGACATGGCAGAAATACTGGACAAGATGAACGCGGCCGACGTGCTGGTTATGGCAAGCCCCGTCTACTTCTATTCTGTCAGCGCACAGATGAAGGCGCTGATTGACCGCACCGTGGCGCAATGGCTGACCATCAAAGACAAGGAGTTCTGCTATATCATGACCTCTGCCGAGGACAGCGATACAGTCATGGACTGCACTCTTGAGTGCCTTCGCGGCCTTGCCGCCTGTCTTGAAGGTTCCGTCGAGCGCGGCGTCATCTATGGCAAAGG
>CAVJEZ010000154.1:0-4971 GCA_963648625.1 Odoribacter splanchnicus | reverse complement strand
GCAGCCTGTCCTACGGCCCGTATGCGGCGATGCTTGCTGCCTTCTCAAAAATCGGGGCACTGGATGCCCTTATCCATGCCTTTCCGAAGACGTGGCGGGCAATCTTTGCCGCAGCACTGCACGCTGTCCTGGCCGAAACATCATCTGCACGGGATTTTGCGCACTGGGCCTTTGACAACTATGCCGGCATTGGCCGGATCATGACAGACAGAGACATGGACGCACTGCTTGCCGAAACAGGCGCCAGGAAGGACTGTGTCAGCAGCTTTTTTGACAGGTTCCATAAGAACTTCCATGCGTCTTCCCGTCTGGCCAAGTGCCTTGTCGCCTTTGACAATGGAAAGCATGCGATTCGTGATGCGTACTGGGTGCCGGATGACAATGAAAAGCCGGAGCAGGACAGTCCGATGCCAGGCATACACACAGCCATGTACGTTGACCAGGCGACAGGCATACCGATCTGGTACGAACACTTTGACGGCAATATTTTCGAGAAGGCTGAGACGCCGTATACAGCCAGGAAAGCAGCATCCCTTGGCTATCAGAAACTGCTGCTCAGGACTGGCTGCCAGTCTTTTTCATGCACTGGCGTCAGGGACTCCCTCTGCTATTCTTCTTTTCAATGCCCTGCCATACGCAAATTTAAGGAGCAGAATCTGAGTTTTTGCCTGCTGCCCCCTGAATCATCCCGCATTACAGAGAATACCGTCTCTGAATGCCGCGACACTCTCAGAAACAATCCGGAGTACCTCATTCCGGAACAAAATATCCTTGGCTGTGCCAGGGACATTTCTACTGCACGGAACAAGATGTACGCTTCCGTTTTTTACGATGACCATGCGGCCGTGGAAGAACGCAACAAGGCAAACTCAGCCCTTGCATATTTTCTGGAAGAGCTCGGAACCAAAGGCACGTATACAGATGAGATGGCCAGGTACTTTAAGGACAGGGCCATCCTTGTCAGCAGAAAAGAGGCAGGGGCAGGATCAAAGGCAGACGGGCCGAATTTCACCTATGAAATTGATTGCGAGCGGCTGAAGAAGATATACGACGAGGCAGGCTTTTTCATGATGGTGTCCAACAGGGACCTTTTGCCCGTAGCTGTCATCGGCATTGAACGCCTGTGCCGCAAAACAGAAAATGCTTTCCTGAGACTCAAAAAGCATTTTGGCCTTGGCCCGGCGTACCTGCACAACCATGCCTCTTATGACGGCAAGATGTTCGTTGCCTTTGTCAGCTTGATCCTGTCCGGGGCCTTTGCCTGGTACTGCAGGGGACTGGACCTGCCTGGCAAAGAGACAAGCCCGGCCTCGCTCGCTTCCGAGCTGCACAGCTACAAGATGACGAGGCAGCCGGATGGCACATGGATGCCGGCCTACAAGCTCAGCCGCTGGCAGAAGCGCATCTTCTCATGCCTCGGAATCACTGAGGACATGCTGCACGCTGAAATCAGGAAGATGCATATCTGAAAGCCGGAAGAAGAGTACGACAAAGACAAAAAAAGACAAAAGAGGAGAGGGGCAGCATGCCTACATCAAGCATTACCCATAATTTTGTCATATCCGATCCAGACGCAGTAGAACGCTTTGTCCAGGCGATTGAGGAATCCTATCGTGACCGCACTCCAAAGCAGAAGCTTCCCGGCCGTCTGCTGATGGACCCGCTGGAAATCATGGCTTTTACGGCCAAAATGAACGACTGGTCGAGGCAGATTATGCCCGAAGCCTCCGTCTCCTGCCTCGACAGGGATGCCATCGCGCTTGCACGGCAGAAGTACAAGGAAAAGAGATCCCATATCGCTAAAGCAGTCGATACAATGACCGATGAACAGTTCCTGACCAAACTCAGGCTGATAAGAGACGGGAAGCTGACAAATGCTGCCATGGTGCTGCTTGGCAGCGAGGACTACGACTACCTCTTCAGCACGCCCCCTGAAATATCGTGGCGGCTGTTTGACTCAAAAGACTGCATCAGGGACTACACCATCTTCAAAGTGCCGTTTATTACGGCTGGCGGGCGTGCCCTGGAAAGGATCAGGATCCTGACGTACCGCTATATGCCAAACCAGCGGACGCTTTTCACGACAGAAACAGAGCAGTATGATGCGTGGATGTTGCGCGAGCTTATGAACAACTGCATTGCCCATATGGACTACAAAACAGGCGGCAGGATATATCTCAATGAGTTCGAGGATAAGCTTATCCTGACAAACCCGGGCACATTTTTGCCAGGAAGCATAGAAAACATGCTTCAGCCGGGTTACACCCCACAACCCTGCCGGAACCAGCTTCTGGCTGAAACGATGGCGAAGCTGAATATGGTCGATGCGCAGGGCATGGGCATCCGCAAGGTGTGCTGCATCCAGCAGGAAAAGTACTTCCCCCTGCCTGACTACGATTTCTCTGTTCCGCAGCAGGTTGGTGTTACCGTCTATGGCGAAGTCCTGGACGAAAGCTACTCCCGTGTGCTGTACGACAATCCCGGATTCGATCTGTCCACGGTATACCTGCTCGACAGGGTGCAAAAGCATGCCCCGATCCCCCAAGAGGCAGTCAGAAAACTGCGCAGGCTCGGCGTGATTAAAGGGAGAGTCCCGTATATCTGTGTTTCTGCGAAAGCACAGTGAAGCATCGACAAGCCCTGTGACCATACCTTGATACGGGCAACAGGCTCACAGCAGCCAATTTGGGCAGGAACGGTTTATTTTGCACCGAACATACTGTATGCTCCTGAAAAGCAACTCAGCCACAATTCATGAGGAAGGATACAGCAGTTTATGGACAACCAGACACACAATCAGATCGTAAACTTTATCTGGGGCATTGCGGACGACTGCCTGCGGGATGTGTACGTGCGCGGCAAGTACAGGGATGTTATCCTGCCCATGACCGTTATCCGCCGTCTGGACGCCGTTTTAGAGGATACCAAAGACGCTGTTCTCGATTTGAAGAAAACGTTGGACAAGAGTGGAATTGACAATCAATGGCGTCCACTATGCGGTGCCGCAGGACAGGCTTTTTACAATGCATCGTCCTTTCGTCTGCGTGACCTTACCAGCAGGTCCAAGTCACAAACCTTGGAGACTGATTTTAAGGCATATCTGGACGGCTTTTCCCAAAATGTTCAGGAGATCCTGGAGAAGTTCAAATTCCGCAATCAGATTTCTACTATGATTGAGGCAGGTATTCTCGGCGCTGTCATCGAAAAATTTGTCTCCCCGGATATAAACTTAAGCCCTAAGCCGGTATACGCTGATGAGGAAAAGACCATTCTCAAGCATCCAGGTCTGGACAACCACGGCATGGGGACGATTTTTGAGGAACTGATCCGCAAATTCAACGAAGAAAACAACGAAGAAGCCGGCGAGCATTACACGCCCCGCGATGTCATAGACCTGATGACAGATCTCATCTTTATGCCTGTTGCCGACAAGATAACGGACTCAACCTACGCATGTTACGACGGAGCCTGCGGTACAGGCGGCATGCTCACTGTAGCCCAGGAACGTCTCAAAAAACTGGGTGAAGAACGCGGCAAGACGGTTTCCATTAAGCTTTTCGGACAGGAAATTAATCCCGAGACATATGCCATCTGCAAGGCAGACATGCTACTCAAGGCAGACGGAGGGGAGCCTGAAAACATAAGTTACGGATCCACGCTGAGCAAAGACGACAATACCTCAGCAACGTTTGATTTCATGCTTTCCAATCCTCCATATGGGAAAAGCTGGAAAACAGACGCCGACCAAATGGGCGGCAAGAACGAAATCCTGGATACCCGCTTTAATACTTGCCTGGACAACGGCGAACAGCTCTCCATGATTCCCCGTTCCAGTGACGGCCAGTTGCTGTTTTTGCTGAACAACGTGGCAAAGATGAAGACAGAGACTCTCATTGGCAGCCGTATTGCCGAGGTGCACAACGGATCGTCCATCTTTACAGGAGATGCCGGAAGCGGAGAAAGCAATGCCCGCCGCTATATGATCGAGAAGGATCTGGTAGAAGCAATCATCAAAGTTCCTGAGAACATGTTCTACAACACAGGCATCGGCACCTTTATCTGGGTTCTTTCCAACAAGAAGGAAGAGCGCCGCAAAGGAAAAATCCAGCTGATTGATGCAACTGCGATGAAAGCCCCGCTTCGCAAGAATATGGGCCAGAAGAACTGCGAATTTACCGCAGAAATCCGCAAGGAAATCGTCCGCATCTTCCTGGATATGGAAGAAAGCGATGTCAGTATGGTTCTGAATAACAAGGATTTTGGCTTCTGGAATATTACTGTAGAGCGTCCTCTCCGCCTGCGTATTTACCCTGAAACACCTATCCCTGCTGACGTTTTCAAAAAAGCTGAGGATAGAGAAGAGGCTGTTTCAGCAATTGTCAAGGCGGCAAAGACAGCTCCGCTGGATGACTGGACTGCGTTCGCCAAAGTCACAAAGCTGAAAGCATCCACCCTGAAGAAAATACGTCCCAATATCACCAAGAAGGACCCGACAGCAAAACCCATTAAAGATGAGCCGGACGTCGCCCTGCGCGATACAGAAAACGTTCCCTTCACCTATGAAGGCGGCATAGACGCCTTCATGAAAAACGAAGTGCTGACCTATGTGCCGGATGCCTGGGTAGACAAGAAAAAAACGCAGGTCGGCTATGAAATCAGCTTTACGAAGTATTTCTACAAGCCTGTAGAGTTGCGGGAAATGAGCGAGATTCTGAGCAACATTTCTACCCTTGAGAAAGAAGCCTCTGGTTTGCTGGCTGAGATTATGAGGGGCATGCAATGAGCCATTACAATAAATCTTGGTTTGGTGCAGTGCCTAAGCAATGGACAGTGTTGAATTTAAGGCAAATTTTGACACCTTTTAGTGAGAAAAATCATCCGGATTTGCCTTTATTATCTGTCGTTCGTGAGAAAGGTGTCATCATTAGAAATGTTCATGACAAGGATGAAAATCACAACTATGTCCCTGAC
>CAVJEZ010000153.1:0-4975 GCA_963648625.1 Odoribacter splanchnicus | reverse complement strand
ATCCTTTATTGCTGAATCTGCTGCCAAGGATGCATTTGACTCAGAGCTTGCCAGAAACACAGAAGAATTTAAAATTGGTGATAATGAAATACTAGCACCTGTATTTACAACAACTGAGGGCCGGCCATTTTGCATACTTTGTTATCGTCAAAAATTAAATATACCAGCTGACCAAACTGAAACTGTGAAGGGAATCACAGGACGTTATGAGCTCACAAGGGTAGACCAAAACTAACATGGGAAACAAGCCGTATTTCTTTCCGAAAGAAATACGGCCGCATGCAGTCATGCCCATGCATTTCGTTATTGCCGTTTCTTGCAGGAAAATCGGCTTTGACAATCTAACCGAATTCTCTGGCACAAAATTCCCAACGCTGCCTTTGAAGCCAATACCCACAGCTTACTTCTGGGAAAGCCGTATACGTCCGACCCTCATCAAAAAGGACATTGACTCCTATGACATTGACTCATTTTTACATGCAGAAAGGTGAGACAATTGCCTCTATACAATGAAGATATTGCCGATATGCAGTGCTGGGTATTCCGTATGGCCCAGGTCAGATGGAAAATATCTGCCAGGGAATGTACTGCTATTTTTAAGGAAAATGACATCCTTGGCTTTATTGCTGATTGCTATGACAGTCTGCATCTAAACAGCTACGCTTGTACCCTTGACGATATAGAAACCATGCTGCACAACCAGGGAGTATCCGTATGACTGGGCTATTGGATGGCATGTTACTATATCATGGAAGTTATACAGCCATAAGGGATATAGATTTATCAAAGTGTAAAAAGGGTCTGGACTTTGGGCAAGGATTCTATCTAACAGCTTCTTATCAGCAAGCCGTGAAGTACATTCCACTATCTGTAAAAAAAGCTTCCAGAATTCATATCATAGATGCAGATTATAATTCTGATGACGGCATTTTATCTGTATACCGCTTTCATTCTGATCCCAATCTTCTGCACCATGGTTTTCAAACTGCCGATGCTGAATGGCTTCATTTTGTGGCAGCCAATCGAGAAACATCCCTGTTTCCCAAACTGTTGGCGAAATACAGCTCAGCAGATATAATCACTGGCAAAATTGCTGATGATCAAACAGCCAAAACATTGATGCAATATATCGGGAAATTTTATGGAACGCCAGGTTCCTTGGAAGCAGACACGGCAGCAGTCAAACAACTTGTTCCCGAGCGTTTGCAGGATCAATTCTGCTTCAAGACCCAGGATGCGATAAACTGCCTTGAATTTGTTAGGAGTGAGCGTTATGGCGACATCAGCTTATGAGCTTAGCGACAAAGAGCGTGAAACCTGCGCAGTATTGAATATGCGTGATGCTGTAAAAAAAATCTCTCATCAGCAGGACATCCCATATGAAGAAGCCCTGCTGCTTTTTACCGGCTCCCCTGTCTATGATGCTCTGTTTGATTTTGAAACCGGCGTATGGAGAGAAAGCCCGGAATACCTTCTGGCTCTTTGGAATGACGTACAAAGCAAGAATAAAGTAAATCAAGGATAAACTGCATAACATTTGCATTCAAGAAATGACCATCTCTTAAAATAAAGAACAAGCCCCATGTTCAGCCAGATCCACATACCGGCTTTTGACACCATAGCAGCCCAAAAAGCCAGGACACGCCTTGACTCTCTTGCCAAAATCCCGGGAAGCCTGGGCAGCCTTGAAGATCTTGCCGTCCGCCTTGCCGGCATTACTGGAAAAGAATGCCCCTCCTTCCCCAAAAAAACGGTGGTGCTCTTTGCCGCAGACCATGACATTGCCCTGCACAACGTCAGCGCTTCAGGGCAGGAAGTAACCGAGCAGCAGGTACGCAACTTTCTCAAAGGACAGGGCACCATCAATGCCTTCTGCCGCACAGCCAACGCAAAGCTTGTGGTAGTGGATTGCGGCATGAAGAACGATATGCCGGACATCCCAGGACTTGTGCACCGCAAGATTGTCCATGGCGTGCGTGACTTCAGCTCGGGGCCTGCTATGACAAGGGAAGAGGCCGTCCGCTGCGTGCAGCTTGGCATGGACATGGCAAGAGAGCAGGCACAAGCAGGGGCAAGCCTTCTTGCCTGCGGCGAAATGGGTGTGGGCAATACCTCGCCATCTTCAGCCATAACGGCTGTTTTTACGCATGCACAACTTGAAGACATCGTCAACAAGGGATCGGGCATCAGGCCGGATCTTGTGAAGCAGAAATGCAGGCTGATACGCCAGGGGCTTGAGATCAACAAGCCTGATCCAGAAGACGGCATTGACGTTTTGGCAAAGGTTGGCGGTGCCGAAATAGGCGCTATGGCAGGACTGATGCTCGGAGCGGCCAGACTGCGCATCCCCTGCATACTGGACGGCTTCATTGCGGCAGCAGCTGCCGCCATAGCCTCTGCCATTCATCCGGGCGTTACTGCCATGCTTACGGGATCCCATCTCTCAAAGGCCAGAGGCCATGCCCTTCTCATGCAGCACCTGGGCATCCCGACGTACTTTGATTTTGGCATGCATCTTGGCGAAGGAGCCGGTGCTGCCCTCTTTTTCCCTGTCATCGACAATGCCGTCCGCATCCTTACGGAAATGGCATCACTAAAAGAGCTCTGCATAGACCGCTGCAACACATAGATTACAACTCTTTGTACCGTCTTCTGTGCTTCCGGCTTTAACCCATTGCTTGCCCCAAAGGCCCTGACATGAACCGCATCCAAAGCCAGTTTACCCTCTTCCGCTGTGCCCTTGCCTTTTATACAAGGCTGCCGGCAGGATCTGCACCGCTACCCCCGACCATGCACGGCACCATCATCTGGCTTCCCTTTATAGGGGTGCTTGTCGGCATCCTGACAGCGCTGGGAACAGGCCTGTTCTCGCTTGTTTTCCCAGCACCGCTCTGCGGCCTGGCTGGCTGCTTTGTCTGGACAGCCGTTACCGGAGGACTGCATCTGGACGGCCTTTGCGACTGCGCAGACGGACTGGTGCTGGAAGCCTCTCCTGAAAAGAGGCTTAGCGTCATGAAGGATTCAAGGCTCGGGACCTTTGGCGGATGCGCCCTTTTCTTTGATCTGGCCTTCAAGGCCTGCGCCCTGACGCTCATCCTTGAAAAAACTGTCTTTGCGCTGTCCGGCATGGCAGGCGTCTTTTTGCTTGCAAAAGACATCGCCTTTGCTGCCTTCCTTGCCAGATGCACTGTCATGCCGGCCATGCTGTTGCCGTCAGCAAGGCACGGTGGCATGGGAGAGGCCACAAAGGACGGGCTCACACAAAAAGCTCTTAAGTTTTTCCTTGTGCTTGCAGTCTTCCTTGGCGTCCTGCAGGGACTGCAGGGGCTTTGCGCCCTTGTCACGGCAGCAGCTGTGGCCGCCCTCTTTCTGCGCTGGACAAAGGCAAGGATTGGCGGCGTCACAGGCGATGTATACGGCTGCCTTATAGAACTTACCGAATGTTCGGTCCTTCTTGTCTTCTGCGCTCTCTAACCATTCCTGTACGGCATCATCGTCTTCCGGGTGTCTTCCTTGAACAAATACCGCATTCCCCGTCTTAAGACAGGCTCGACCTCATTTCTTCTGCATGACAAATATGTCCCTGCTGTCCGCTTTACGGCAGAAAGATGCGATGACGTCTCCCTTCTGCTGCTTGAGACAGGACCTGACATGGGCTGGCTTCCCTCGTCAGGAGAAATAGCAGAAATGGCAGCCATCCTTGACGGAGAGGGAGCTACAGTACATATCCACATGCCGACCGACCTTTGCTTCGATACTGAAGCCGATGCGGGAAAGATTGTCTCAAAAGCCAGGCATGTCGTTGAGCTGACTGCCCCGCTTGCACCGCACAGCTTTGTACTTCATGTGGATTTTCTCTCGCAAAGGAACTGCCTGACAATGCCCCCTGCAAATGCGCTCAGCCAGGAAAAAATCCTGTACACCCGGGAAGCTCTGGACGATATTGCCTCTTTTCTGCCGTCCCCTGACATGCTCTGCGTGGAAAATTTGGAAGGCTATCCTGTCTCCTTCTGGGACTGCTGGCTTGACGGCTCCCCCTTGTCACGCTGTCTTGACATAGGGCATATCTGGAAGGACGGAGGCGATCCCGGTCCTGTACTTTCTGCCTGGAAAGATCGTCTTCGCGTGATACACCTGCACGGCTTGAAAAAGACGAAAGGGGGCGATGCCACTGGCAACCCTGCCATGCATTGCAGGGATCACAAATCCCTTGCCTTAATGCCTGAGGAAGATATTGACGAAGTCATGCATCCTCTCTGGGAGCAGGGCTTTGAAGGAACGCTTGTTCTTGAGGTATTCAGCACAGAAGACTTTCTCTCCTCACATGCAGCACTGCTCAGGTCCTGGGACAGGTATTGTGCAAGGCAGGAGACAGCCTGAGACGAATACAGTCTGCACTGCCAAAGCATACCGGCAAAAACATCGGGAAAAACATGGAAAAATCAGACATCACCCTCTACCTTGGCGGTACAAGCAGCGGTAAAAGCCGCCGTGCCGAAGAACACGTCCAGAAAGAGGCTGAAGGGCCTGTCCTCTATGTGGCCACAGCCAGAAAATTTCCTGACGATGCGGCCATGATGGAGCGCATACACAGGCACTATCTGCGCAGGCCAGCTCACTGGTCCACATTTGAATGCCCGCTCCATCTAGGGAAACTTCTGCCGTCCAGGATTGATGCGCTTGTATCTGCAAATCCTTCCCCAGCAGGTCAGGGAAAGGACATTCTGCCGACCATTCTTATAGACTGTGTCACTATGTGGATTACCAACATCCTTATGGAGCAGGAAAACCCTGATGAGGTTTCTCCCTTTCTGGATGCGGTACGGGCCGAAACAGAGGAGCTCATAGCCATCATGCAGCAAAGGCACTGCCGCTGGGTACTGGTTTCCGGAGAAACAGGCCTTGGCGGCATAGCCCCAAATACTCTCAGCCGCACCTTCTGTGACGGCCTGGGCCTTGCAAACCAGCTTCTGGC
>CAVJEZ010000152.1:0-5020 GCA_963648625.1 Odoribacter splanchnicus | reverse complement strand
TCTCTCAGCCCGGCCATGACGCACAAACTGGAGAATGAGCTTGTCCTGTACAGCTTCCTGGGGTCCATATGGTAGTGGCGCAGGAAGGCCGCAAGGGTGAGTTCCTTCCCCGTGTCATTCCTGAAATGTTCAACAGAGGAAACAAGCCATGCTTTTGAGCCGCAGGCAGCCTTTATGTTCTCAAGGATATAGCCTGCAGCCAGCTTTTCCATCTGTATGCTGCATCCTGCAGGAAGGGACTCAAAGCCGTTTCTGATTTCCCTGCTGACACTGTTTGCAGTCGAGGTAAGCAGTGCCGCAAACTTCTCCTCAAAGCGGTAGCGCTTGTTGGCCTGCCCTATAAAGTCCAGGACAGTGAGGCATTCCTTGCCCTGTGCCTTGCGCAGGCCGCGCCCCAGCTGCTGGATGAAGATGGTCAGCGATTCTGTGGGGCGCAGAAAGAGGACTGTATTCACCTCCGGAATATCGACGCCTTCATTGTAGAGATCGACGACAAAGATGAAGCGTATCTCGCCTTTGACAAGCCTCTCCTTGGCTGTGCTTCTTTCATCAGGCGAGGATTGTGCGGTGAGGCACAGCGACGGTATGGAACGGAAGTTGAAGCAGTCTGCCATAAAGGAGGCGTGCTCTATGCTTACGCAGAAGCCAAGCCCCTTCACTTCTTCTATGTCAGCGACATAGTCCAGCACCTTGTCTGCAATCATGTCTGCCCTGTCCCGGGCTCCCGTGCTTTCTGTATACAGCAGGCTCAGGCTGTTTTTGTCATAGCCGCCCCTGGCCCAGGGAATTTGGTTCAGGCTGACCGGATCCGTGACACAGAAATACTGGAAGGGACAGAGCAGCTGCCTGTCAACAGCCTCGGGAAGCCTGATTTCGGTAGCTATGCGGTTGTCGAAGTATTTGAGAATGTCGTCTCCGTCCATGCGCTCGGGCGTGGCAGTCAGTCCCACAAGAAGCCTGGGCGTAAAGTATGTCAGCAGTTCCTGATAGCTTGGCGCTGCCGCATGGTGGAATTCATCGACAACAATGTAGTCATAGTAGTCAGGAGCAACCTTTGCCGCAAAATGCTGTGCATTGAAGCTCTGAATGGACATGAAGAGCGCATCAATGCCTGATGGCCTGTATGTGCCGACCAGAAGCTCGCCAAAATTGTGGTCCTTGAGAACGGCCCTGAAGGTGGCAAGGCTCTGTTCAAGGATTTCCTTTCTGTGGGCCACAAAGAGCAGGCGGCAGGGCCTGTCCCGATGCTCTGTGCGGTAGCGCCTGTAGTCCAGTGCAGTCAGGACTGTCTTGCCTGTTCCTGTGGCAGCCACAACAAGCGTCCTGTTGTGCCCCTGAGCCCTTTCTGCGGCCAGCTTGTCCAGGATTTCCTGCTGGTAGCCGTATGGCGTCACATCAAGCGTATAGAGTGTGGCATCGTTTTTGGTGAAGAATTGCTGCTTTTTTAATGCTGCCGCAACACGGGAACGGTCATTCTCCGTATACAGTTCAAAGGTGTCTGTATTCCAGTAGCTTTCAAAGGTCGCTTCAATCTTGTCCAGTATGTCTGGCAGATCCTGCCTGGTTATTTTCAGGTTCCACTCAAGCCCGCTGTCCATGGCTGCATGGGAGACATTGGAGGATCCCACATAGGCAGTGGTAAAGCCGCTGTCCCTGTGAAAGAGCCAGGCCTTGGCGTGCATGCGTGTACTGTCGCCATCGTAGCTGATTTTGATTTGGGTATTGGGCAGCCGGCTCAGGGCATCTATGGTCTTGATATCAGTGGCGCCTGTGTAGGTTGTCGTGATGATGCGTATCCTGCAGCCACGCTGCACTGCCTCTAGAAGCGCAGGGCGGATAAGGACGAAGCCGCTCCATTTGAGGAAGGAGACCAGGATGTCTATGCGGTTGGAGGAAACGATTTCCCTTGCGATTTCCTGAAATATCTTTGGATCGCTGCGGTTTCGCCCTGTAAACAGGAAGCTCTGGACCAAGGAGGTCTGCCGGCGCTCAAGGTCGGATGCCTCCTTCTCCGCTACCAGCATAGGATCCTTTTCAGGCAGCAGTCCGTAGAGCCGGGCAGCGTCTCTGGCTTTGTCTTTAACCTGCACTGCCCTGATGTCAAAGCCGTCAAAATAGCTGTCGTCCGAGGTATTGCGTATGCAGGCAATGATCTTGTTGCAGAGGGCTATCTGGGCCTGAAGGCCCCCTTTTCTCTCCCGTACCGTATCAAGACCTTTCTGCACGATTGCGGACAGGTACTGTGCCAGGACTGCTGCCGCATCGCTTTCATCAACGCTGCGCACATCCTTTCGTTCGTCAGGAATGCCGGACAGCTCTTGCTGTATCCGGGCATTGATAATCTGTTCGTAGAGGCCTGGTTGCAGGGGCATGGAAAAATCTCCTGGGTATCGGGTTGTCTGCCTGGTGAGGGGCCGGAATGGGGAATTTCTGACAAAACTACAGCCGTTGCAGGAATATGAGAAGCCGGTTCTGCCCTTCCCTGTGGCGTATGCCGCCGCAGCCGTTCCGGAATTGTTTTGTGGAACAGCTTTTGACATCATATCGTCCACTGTATGCAGCATAGACTGTCCTTTGCCTGATGACAACAAAATATTGGCGTTATGCTGCAGGGATGTGCATAAGATGGCTGCAGTGTGGCTAGTAAAAAGCCACGCACTCTGCCTTGTCTGGCTTTAAGTGCGTGGCTTTTGTCCTGTTTTTTATGCTGTATTTTAGCTGTCAGTCCGATGGGGCGTGCCTGAAACGAATCATGCAGATTACTGTGCTCCCCAGCCGTTCTGCATCATCTTGTTCTGTATGTCCCGGTGCGGCGATTCCCCAAAGAGGCGCTTGTACTCGCGGCTGAACTGGTTGGGCGACTCATACCCTACGGTCATGGCAGCCGAGGCAACGCCTTCCTTGTCCACCAGCATAAGGCGCTGGGCCTCATACAGGCGCAGTTTTTTGTGGTACTGCAAGGGACTGATGCCCGTGACATTCTTGAAATGCCTGTGCAGTGTGGAAACAGACATGTTTACCTGCCTGGCCAGCTCTGAGACATGCAGGCTGGATGCAATGTTTTCTTTCATGAGCGTAATGGCTTTGGCAATGCGGCTGTTTGGCGATCCGTTCAGGGCAAGGCTGCGCAAAGCGCCCCCGTCCGGCGTCAGGAGCAGCATGTAATGCAGTTCCCGCATGATAATCGGGCCCATGACAGGTATCTGCTCAGGCTTGTACATTAGGTCACTCAGGCGCTTTAAGGCGTGCCTGAAGTCATCGTCAGCCTGAAAGCTGAAGATAGGCGAACAGGAGGAAGCAGCATCCCCATCGTGTTTCATCTTGAGGGATAGATCCATAAGGGTTTCCCTGTTCAGATAAAAGAACACGGCAAGAAAGTCTTCCTGCATATCGGGATTGAGCACACAGGATGCAGAAGGCATGTCCACGCCTGACACAAGGGCCTGGCCTGCACCGTACTGATAGGTCGTGTCTCCGAGGACAGTCTGCTTTGAGCCCTGGATGATGTAGCAGCAGAAAGGCTGGCTCACACAGTGCTCAAGCTTGTTGGTGCGCCTTTTGTGAATGAGGAAGAAATTTTCAATGCCCGTTTCCTGATTAAGTCCCGGCTCAGGCTTGAAGTGAAGAAGCGTCTCTTTCAGAGCGTTGTTCAGTCCTGCATTCAGGGCATCCTGTTCCATGTCCTTCCTCCTGTTCTTTTCCCGTACCCGGGCCTTATGCCTCGACGATATAGGCTTTGACTATCTCGCCCCAGTAGGCGACATGCTCGTCTTTGTTGCATCCTGTTGCTGTGCTGTCAATGTCAGCGGGATACATGGCAGACTGTATCTCAGGCGGCAGGGCGTTTTTGTCCAGCTTCTGCCTGCAGATGACCCTGCACTCCATTGTCAGGGGCAGCTCGGCAATGGCGGGAGAGGATACGCACTCCCCGTCAAGCAGTGTCAGCCCGAGTTCCTGTATCTTGTTGGTTGTCCTGCCGCTTTTGGTGCCGCAGAAAGCCGTGATCTTCTTCTGCGGCGTTCCATACGGGATGCTGATGGTGAATTCTTTTGCCTGGTCAATCAGGGGCCTTGTGAAGCGCCCTTTCCGCACATAGGCAATGAATACCGGCTTTTGCCACACAAAGCCGAGGTGGCCCCACCCTATGGTCATGGTGTTGACTGTGTCACCGGCCTTTGCTGTCAGCAGGATGCCCTGGCTGATTGAACGCACTATGTCGCCTGCGCAGTCAAAAACATTGATTTCCTTTCTGGTCATAGTTTTGCTCCATGCTGCATCCCCGGGAGAAAGCCGCTTTCCCCTGGCCACAGCGAAAAAAGATGGTTGCAGGAAGATGTCCCTTGCTTACAGGGAAAATTTAGTCCGTATGTTCTTTGTCAGTCAAGAAAGGTAGCCTGTTGTCTGCAAAAGGCGGATTTGCCCGTGCGGAAAGCCTGTCAGAAGAACCTTGGGCCCTCGTCGTTTTCATCAGCATCTTCCAGCTGCATCTGCGGGTGATTCTGCTGATTTCTGATAATCTGCTGAATATCAGGAGACCTTTCTGTCATACGGATGATTCTGCTTGTGAAACCTTCGTCTGTTGCCGACAAAGGTGCCAGGCCGTCCACAGTGGTGATGACTGTTGTTCTGTCAAACCCCTCCCTGTACATTTTCCTGGCTGCAATAACAGCTGCAACATCATGGGATGAATATGAGGCAAAGGCCCTGTTGTATGCATCTGTAAAAACTGCCTCAGGCGTACACTTCCTGAATACAACAGGAATGGCTGGCCGGATTTCTTCCACAGTCCTTGCTTCTGCAAGCGCCTTTTGGGTATCCAGCAGAAAATCTTCGGCGCTAACATAGTTTGCACCATGCTGTTTCTCTTTCAGGGTCGACCCTGTATAGACAACAAGCCTGCCAACGATGCGGCTGCCCGTCTCATCCTCAAAGTCCTTGCAGAGCTCATCATTGGTAGGATGCCGTGCCTGCATGTCCATTGCCTTGTCTGAGTGCTTTAGCTCGATTATGTATGCCTCAT
>CAVJEZ010000151.1:0-5036 GCA_963648625.1 Odoribacter splanchnicus | reverse complement strand
TCTCATAGCAGCGTCCAAGGTAGTACTGTGCACCTGCATTTCCCTGATCTGCGGCTTTGCAGAAAAGCTCAAAGGCCTTTTCCTTGTCCTGGCGGATATTATCGCCTGTCATGTACTCCATGCCGAGCATGGCCTGGGCAGAGGCCTCTCCCAGCGATGCTGCCCTGTCCATCCAGGAAATGGCCTTCTGGTCGTCTTTTTCAACGCCTATTCCGTGCCTGTAGCAGAAGGCAAGCTCTGTTTGCGCCCTGGCAAAGCCTTGTTCAGCGCTCTGGACAAGCAGCCGGACTGCCTGGGCCTGGGCTTCTGTGTCTCCCTGAAGCAAATGGATGGC
This sequence comes from Odoribacter splanchnicus, assembly GCA_963648625.1. Taxonomy (GTDB): domain Bacteria; phylum Desulfobacterota; class Desulfovibrionia; order Desulfovibrionales; family Desulfovibrionaceae; genus Desulfovibrio. The sequence goes on along the minus strand of CAVJEZ010000151.1, from coordinate 4,702 downwards.
AAGGGAATACTGGGCCCTGGCATCGCCTCCGGCAGCTGCTTCCTTAAGCCAGAACACGGCCATGTCGCTGTCCTGGGGCAGGCCGCCCCAGCCGTTCTCAAAATAGGCTGCCAGATAGTTCTGTGCCTGCGCATTGCCTTGTGCGGCAGCCAGTCCAAGCCACTTTGCTGCCTCCGGATCGCCTGTTCCGCCTGATCTCTCATGCAGCAGGATGCCGAGATTTGCCTGCGCCAGTGCATAGTCCGTTTCTGCGGATTTTGTGAGCCAGGCTATGGCCTGTTCCGTGTCCCGGGGCACGCCGGTGCCGTTTTTGAGGAGCATGCCATAATCGTTCATCCCGCGCGGATCATTCTGCTCTGCGGCCTTGCGAAACCATTGAACGGCCTGGGCAATGTCCTGTTTGATGCCTATGCCATGCAGATAGCAGCTTGCCAGGTTGCACTGGCCTGTGGGACTGCCGCGCCTGGCGGCCTTCTGGTACCATAAGACAGCCTCCCGGGTATTTTTCGGCACGCCGGCGCCGTGCTCATAACAGTAGCCCAGATTGGCTGCTGCGGAAATATGTCCGTGCTCGGCTGCCCTGCGGTACCATTTTGCAGCCTCGGCTTCGTCCTTTTCAACGCCTGTCCCGTTGTCGTAGCAGAGGGCAAGGGCATATTCGGCAGGGGCATATGCTCCTGCATTGTGGAAATACTGTACTGCCTGCTCCTTGCTTTCGGGCATGCCCTTTCCTTCCAGGGCACACCTGCCAAGCTGGTACTGCGCAGGCGCATAGCCGTTCCCGGCGGCCTTTTCAAGGAGGCTCACAGCTTCCCTGCCGTCGTCCTTGGCAAGATACAGCCTGCCGGCAAGGAAGGCAGCCTCGGGATCGTCCAGGGCTTTCAGCTTCGCAATCAGCGAGTCCGTCTTAAGGGAGAAAAGATTCAGATTGTCCCCGGCCGCAATGGCAGCCTGTGCATAGAGAGAGCCTTGTGCTGCTGCCTCGCGGAAGGCAGCAGATGCTGCCTCATCGTCGCCCTGCGCTACGAGCCTAACTCCCTGCTCATACAGCGCCTTTGCTGTTTCCTGGGAAGTAACAGAGGGCACAGCAGGCACTATGCGTGCAAACATAAAAAGTATGGCTGTCAAAAGCAGAAGGAGACGCATGGCGGATCCGATTTAAATTATCCGGTTTATGTTACCCGTTTCAGGCTACACGGTTTACGTTACATCAGGGACTGGACAACCATGAAGGCCGCCTGGATCGCTATTGCCAGGACAAGGGCAATCCACCGTCCTGCGCCAAGCTGCGCAGGCTCAAGCCCTGCCTTTAAGGCCAGCATGCCGTGCAGGGCTCGCTTGAGGGGCCATACAGCAAAGAGCACTGCGAATGTGGTAACGGCTGTCGCCAGATAGGTGATGCCCGGAACGGCCAGGAGTTCGTCCAGCATTTCCACAGGTGCCAGGTCGCTGCTGGCGATGGCCTCAAGCCTTGCCTCTGCAGCCGGATCGCTGAACATCCAGGCACAGATGGCAGCCACTGCAGCAGTTCCGGCAACAACAAGCAGTACGGCCAGCCAGACCGTGTTGATTTGCCATGCGGCGTGGGCCTCGCTTAACGGCTTTTCCTGCCTGTGGAAGGTGCCTTTGGCGACATAGCCTCCGATCAGAACGACAGCTGCCGGCAGAAGCAGCAGCTTTGAATACATTGCAAATGCAGACAGGAACAGCAATACATAGCCTGTCCACAGCACGATGTCCTTGTCAGATTGTTGTTCTACCATAAGGCACCTTCCGTCAGATACAGGAATGCTTGAGGCTTATTCGAGGTTGGCAGTGCCGTCGCTGAGCAGGGTGATCTTGCTCACGCCCTTCAGCTTAAGGTTCTTCCAGTTCACCTGGCCGTCTTCCTCGTCAACGGCGATAAGTTCCCAGCCGTTGGGGTCGCCGGAAATGTTGATTTTCAAGCCTTCGCCGGGGGCCAGTGTGTCATCGCCCAGAAGATCGTCGGCATCCTCGTTGGAATTGGAATCAACAAGCCCCAGCTGCTTGATGGTGAAGTCTGTTCCGTTCATAACAACGATTTCCTGGGCCAGGGCGGAACTTGCAAGTCCGAGCATCAGGATGGCAGCCATAAGAATAGAGCGCACGGCTTTCATGATATACCTCTTATATCATTCGTAGAGCAGGGGTAGCACAAAACATCTGATGCCATAGTCTCCCAGGCACCAGATGCGGAATATGGAAAAGGGCATGCATTCTTTGAGACTGTGTCCCTTTTGTGAAACTGCTTATTCGGCAGGGACAGCTTCCATGGCGTCCATAATGGTCTTGCCAGGATTGGCTGAGCAGTAGGATCCCATGTGCTCGCCCAGCTTTTCCATCCAGGCGCCGTTTATCTTGGTATTGTTGCTCTTGGCACTCATGTAGCCGTCAATCCATGCGAGCATAAAGCTTATATCGCTTTCATCGGAAGCAAGAAACTCCTTGCAGGTTATCTTGCTTACATCCTGGGTGTCATCGTCGGCGGAGGCTGCGGCAGGCATGCAGAGGGCTGCACCGATCAGGGCAGCCATAAGGAACTTTTTCATCAAATTTCTCCAGAAGCGGAAATTTTGGAAGCAATAGTGCCGAAAAGGGGATACTTTGCCTCTGCTTTTCGGTACATGACGTATAATGGCTTTTGTCAGATAAGCATGAAAAAGTCAATAATTCTGGGGATAAAAACAAGCTGCCAGCAAGCTGTACTGGTTACGCCAGCCTGATGCCGGCAGAGGTTGCGGACGGGCTGTCGTGCCGGATGCCAGGGCTGCGGGAAGCAGTATGTCCGGACTGGAATGCCAGCGTACAGGGGCAGGGTGGCTGGCTCGGCAGTCCGTCCTGTGACTGCAAAATCTGTCGGATTATCTGACAGAAATTTATCGGGATGCATTGTCAAAATTTATCGTACTGAATTATCAAAAATTATCTGGTTAAATTGTTAAAATCTATCGGGTTGACTTATAGAAATTTGTTGGATTAAATTGTTAAAATCTATCGGGTTGAGTTGAGTTGTGTTGTGTAAATCTATCGTATTTACATGCAGGACAAAGGAGCCAGGCATGGAGATCAAAAAATATCTGCCACGAATTATTGATTCAACGGTTCGGAGCTATCTCGATACCTTCGGAGCTGTCTGCATTGAAGGTCCGAAATGGTGCGGCAAGACGTGGACGTCTGTCCATCATAGCAGAAGCCGTGTCTTTTTGGGTGATCCTGCCGGAAATTTTCAAAACCGCAGGCTGGCAGAGCTTTCTCCGGATTTGATTCTTGAAGGGGACAGTCCACGCTTGATTGATGAGTGGCAGGAATTTCCTCCTTTGTGGGATGCTGTACGGCATAAGGTCGATCAGTCTCAGGCAAAGGGGCAGTTTATCTTGACAGGCTCTTCTACTCCTCGTCACAAGGGGATTCTTCATAGCGGTGCAGGAAGAATAGCCAAACTGCGGATGCGTCCCATGTCTCTTTTTGAATCGGGAGACTCCTCGGGCAAAGTTTCCCTGCAAGAGCTTTGCCAGGGGCATATTACGCCAGGTTTAACAGGCGATGTTGATGTGAGGCATCTGGCAGAACTTATTCTTCGCGGCGGCTGGCCGGCCAGTCTCGGACTGCCTTTGAAAGAAGCTGTCCTGATCCCAATCAAATACATTGATGCCATTATTGATGATGACGTCTTCCGTATTGATGGAATAAAGAGAAATATCATCAAAATGAAACTTTTACTTCGTTCTCTTGCCAGAAATGAGAGTACTGTTGCGACAATCAAAACGCTCAAAAATGATATCAGGGATGCAGACGCAGAAGATATAGATGTCGAAACTGTGAAAGAATATCTTGATATCTTTGAACGGCTGTATATTACGGACAATCAGTTGCCGTTTTCAGAAAGCATCCGTTCCTCTGTCCGCGTAAAGAAAGCGGTTAAACGGCATTTTGCCGACCCATCTATTGCTTGCGCGCTACTAAATGTAACAACTAAAGCGTTGATTGACGATTTAGAAACCTTTGGCTTTCTCTTTGAATCGCTGTGCGAACGGGATCTGAAAATATATGCGGAGTCATTTGGCGGAAAGCTTTACCATTACCAGGACTATAGAAACAGGGAGATAGACGCTGTCATTGCGTTGCCGGACGGACAATGGTGTGCCTTTGAAATTAAACTTGGAGCCAGGCAGATCGATGCCGCAGCCGACAATTTGCTGAAATTGCAAAAATCCCTGCAGCAGGATGAAAAAGCCAGGCCCATGTCTGCGATGTGCGTGATTTGCGGCATGTCCAATGCTGCGTATCAGCGGCCTGACGGAGTGTTTGTAGTTCCTGTTACAGCCTTGAAAAACTAGCCTTCAGCGGGATCCTTGTGGCAGCCGGAGGCATGGCTGTCCTTCAAAGGACTAAAGCAGACATCCTTTCAGATTGGGTAAAATTGGATAAATTTGGGGTATCGTCGGGATACCCACAAGAATGCCCATAGGTTCGCCAGTTTCCCTGACACAGAAGGCCTGTACAGTCATAAGGAGCCGGTACAGTGGAAATTTACAGTGGAAGCTTCTTTGCGTCCTCGGCTAAGGCTGCACAGGACTTGTCACAAAACGATATGCCCCAGAAAATGACTTTTCTATAGCCTTTTACAGTAGCTGCATATTTCTTTTTCTTAATCTGGGAAAGAGCCTCTTCTGCTTTCTCA
>CAVJEZ010000150.1:2214-5089 GCA_963648625.1 Odoribacter splanchnicus | reverse complement strand
GCTTTGTCAGCCTCTTTCGCTTGGCGCAATCGAGGCTTTTACGCTGTCACCCCCTCCCTGTCAACAACTTTTTCGATTTTTCTTCAAAAAAGTTCGTTTCAGCCTCCTGTCTGCCCCCTGTCTTGCCCTTGTTTGGCCGTTTTGAGGGAACTTGTCAGAATCTTCTACAGCCTCCCGGCAAGGTCCGGGCATTGTGCTGACAGTCCTTTCAGGATGGCCCTGCGGCAGGGGGCCTCAAGCCTTCTTAAGATTTCCACTATTCTTCCCTCGGCATCGCTTACGCCTGACTGCGCTATGCGCTTAATGAGCCCCTTCTCTTCCGGAAAGCCGGCAAGGTATTCCTTTTGTATTATGTCCAGCACGTCCTTGCGGACAGGCCCCTGGCTGAACATGGCGCACAAAAAATTGACACACTGATCCTTTGGCAGGCAGGCAAGTACCGCTGCCGCTGACCTGGCATCCAGCATGGCAAGGACCAGCCCTCCCGCCTGCGGGCTGTCTGCCTGCAGCTTCAGGGCAAGGCTTTCTTCTCGTGTTAATTTCTTATCCCCGCCATCCCTGTCTGTCATTTTTCTGGCATCAGCAGCATTTGTGTCAACCAAATGACTGTCTTTCAGATGGCTGTCTTCTTTGTCTGTTCTGCCACCCCTGCTTCTTTTCCTGACGGCCCAGGCAAGAACAAGAAGTATCAGGACAGCACAGCCTGCTGCCATATAGTATAACCGCATTCTGTTCCCATCGTTCTGAAAAAGGATAAAGCTCACTGCTATGCTGTCGCCCTCCGGGCCCTTAAGCCCTGCGGCATGGCTGACCAGATTGCAAAGGCGTTCCTGTTCGGCACGTATGCCTTCTGCGCTTCCGTTCAGTCCGTTGAGAACGGCAGCATCAATGATAATGGCCACTGTCCGGCCTGTTTTTTTGATGCAGCCATCGTTTCCGCCAGTTTCAGCATCACCGCAGTGGACCTGCACGACAACATGGTCTTCGCCGTAGACAGGAACCAGCAGGCTGCGGATTTTTTTTGCAAGCCTGGAGCTGTCCCTCTCGTATGCAGCGTTTTTTTCAGTCTTTTCCGCACTGACGGGTTCTGCCTGGGCTTCCGCAAGTGCTGCTGGGGAAAGCCACAGGACAACCCTGTAGCTGTCCTGCAATGGCGAAACGCATGGAAACAGGGCCAGCATAAACAGGACGGCAGCAAGCCCGGCACAGCGCAACAAAAAAGAGAAGGCTGCAAGAGTTCTGCTGCCTTTTGTGCACGAGGCATCCCTTCTGTATGCTGCTCCTTTGTCCATACGCTGCTGCGCTTCCATTGCCATTCCCCCCGTATCCCTCGCAAGCCATGCTGCCTTCTGTTCCTGTGACGCCGGCTGTTGTTCACAGGAAATTCCGGGGCAGTCCCGGAAAACAAAGAAAGGCCTGTTTCTTGCTTCATGTGATATAAGCAAAAAACAGGCCAAAAGATGTTTTCAGCGCAAAAAAGCCGGCTGACACTTTCCTGCAATGATACAGAATGATACAGGCTGTGCTGTTCTTCCTGCTACTTTGCCTTCAGCTGCATCTTCTGCAGGGGCGTTCCCTGTTTCAGCAGGCTGACAAAGATACGGGCACAGCCCTTTGCATCGCTCAGGGCCTCGTGGTGGTTCAGGCTAAAATGATAATAGGAGCAAAGAGAGTCCAGACGGTAGTTTGGCAGCCGCAGGGAAGCTTTTGCCCCTTTCAGGGTGCAGTAGAAAGGCAGGTCCGGCTGCCGGCATCTGAAATTCTGGCAGCAGGCAGCAAGGACTGACCTGTCAAAGGGCGCATTGTGGGCGACAAGCCCGTCTGCCCCTCGCATGAATGATGCCATGTCCGGCCAGATGTCAGGAAATGCCGGCGCCGAACGAAGCATATTCCAGGTAAGCCCGTGTATTTCTGTGAAGCGGACATACGAAGACGGAGGCCTGATCAGGCTTTGATAGCCACCTGTCAGGACGCCGTTTTCTATGCGGACCATGCCTACGGAACAGGCGGAATACCGCTCATAGCCGCTGGTCTCAAAATCTATCGCTATGAAACAGGACAAGCCTATTTTGCTCCTTCCCTGCAGGACAGAGCGGCCGCTTCCTTAAGCCTTTCGGCAATATACTTTTCCATGGCGGGATTCTCTTCGTCATAGTTGAAGCACGATGCATCATCGCCTGCCAGTCCCTGGGGAACCCAGTCGCCCAGCTCTTCGGGATCCTGAATCAGGTCGGCATAAAAGCAGACCGACAGCCAACGCTCTGCCGGATCGTCATCGACCACGTCCACCAGGACAAAGAGATCCCTCTCAGTCTGACAGGCCCCCTTGGCCCTGATTGAATAGCTTACACCCGGCCTGCAGCGGTACGACAGGCTGACGCCCTGCATGCCGGACAACAAATCGATATACCCCTGCAAAACGTTTTTGGCTCCCAGGGGGTCAACCTTCCATTCCTTCAAAAATGCTGCGTAAGATTCCTGCTCGGTCATATCCGTAACTCCTGCTGTCTGCCTTCCCGGCTGCATATATAAGGCTACATATATAAGGAGGCGCTGCCAGGGCAGAAAGCCTCCTTTTATTGGGCATTCTAGTCAGAGAGACAGAAAAAAGGCAAGCATGGAAAAAAGGGCTTTCCCTTTCCGTCCTTCATGACCGCCATAAAGACTGCCATGATGACTGCCATGAAGGTTCTCATGAAGGCTTGGCAATGCCCGCTGCACTGATGATTTCTGGCTGTACCGTATTTGACATACTGCGCATTCTCCTTATCCTAAAGGCATATATTGTCCATTTAAATCCCCTCTTCCGTCTCTTTGCCAGAAGAGGGCCTGTCCCCGGCAGGCCGGCAACAGCAGCCGCATCCGGTACATTCCG
>CAVJEZ010000150.1:0-1704 GCA_963648625.1 Odoribacter splanchnicus | reverse complement strand
ATACGCTCCATCAGGATATTTCATGAACAATATGCTTTCCCGCAACATGCTTATCTGGCTCTTTCTGGCTTTGGGAGCACTTATGCTCTTTTCACCCGGCCAGGAAGCCAGGCAGCCGTCCATTTCGTACAGCGAGCTGATGGACAGGGTGGACCAGGGGCAGGTTTCCTCTGTTATCATACAGGGAAACGAACTGACTGCCATCGACAGCAACGGCAGCAAGTCCTACAGCTTTGCCCCTAAGGATCCCTCAATGCTCTCCCATCTTCTGGGCAAGAACATCGAGGTAAAGGCAGAGCCTCTGGAAGAGCAGCCCTGGTACATGACTATGCTCATGTCCGCTGTCCCCATGCTTATCCTGCTTGTCATCTGGGTGTACGCCATGCGCAACATGGGCGGCATGGGCGGAGGCCGCATGTCAATCGGCCGTTCCAGGCACAGGATGCTCAGCGAAAAGGACACCAAGCAGAAGGTTACCTTTGCTGACGTGGCCGGCGTAGACGAGGCCAAGGACGAACTGCGCGAGATTGTGGAATTCCTGTCCAACCCGAAAAAATTTACCCGTCTCGGATGCCGCATTCCCAAGGGTTGCCTGCTTGTCGGCCCTCCAGGAACCGGCAAGACCCTGCTGGCCCGAGCAGTGGCCGGCGAGGCGGGAGTGCCCTTCTTCTCCATTTCCGGATCTGATTTCGTGGAAATGTTCGTCGGTGTCGGCGCATCCCGTGTGCGCGACCTTTTTGAGCAGAGCAAAAAGAATGCTCCCTGCATCATCTTTGTAGATGAAATTGACGCTGTCGGCCGCAGGCGCGGAGCCGGCCTTGGCGGCGGACATGATGAGCGGGAACAGACGCTCAACCAGCTGCTGGTGGAAATGGACGGCTTTGAAGCCAACGAGGGCGTCATCATTCTGGCTGCCACCAACCGGCCCGACGTGCTGGATCCGGCCCTGCTCCGCCCCGGCCGCTTTGACAGGCAGGTGGTCGTGCCTACCCCTGACTTAAAGGGGCGCAAGGAAATCCTCAAGGTCCATACAGGGAAAATTCCCCTGGGCAATGACATTAACCTGGACACCATAGCCAGCGGCACACCGGGCTTTTCCGGGGCTGACCTGGAAAACCTCGTCAATGAGGCATCCCTGCAGGCTGCCCGTTCCAACAAGAAAGTGGTGACCATGCAGGAATTTGAGTACGCCAAGGACAAAATCCTCATGGGGCGCGAGCGCAAGTCGCTTATCCTGTCCGAGCAAGAAAAAAAGATTACTGCCTACCATGAAGCAGGACACGCCCTGGCAGCCAGGCTGCTGCCTGATTCCGATCCGGTCCACAAGGTCAGCATCATCCCCAGAGGCAGGGCACTGGGCGTTACCATGCAGCTGCCGGGAGAGGACCGCCACAACTATGTGCGTTCGTGGCTGCGCAACAACCTGGTTATTCTCCTGGGCGGCCGTGTAGCCGAGGAAATCATCTTCAAGAATGTCACCACCGGTGCCTCCAACGATATTGAGCGCGTAACCAAGATGGCCCGCAGAATGGTCTGTGAATGGGGCATGAGCGAAAAGATGGGCACAGTCCTCATAGGAGAAAAGAATCAGGAAGTATTCATCGGCCGCGAATGGGTCCAGAACAGGAACTACAGCGAAAAGACAGCCAGGGCTGTCGATGCCGAGGTCAAGGCAATGGTGGAGGAAGCACACCAGAGATGCCG
>CAVJEZ010000149.1:0-5131 GCA_963648625.1 Odoribacter splanchnicus | reverse complement strand
AATGAGCCCGGTGGCAAGACCTATCTGCTTTTTACAGAGCAAAAGGAGATCCGGGTCGCTTGAGGCCACAAGAAGGGGAACATGCTCTTCATAGCCCTGATACAGTGCCGTGAGGCGGGCAAAAAGCTCCTGGCGCAGCTCTTCTGTCCCTGTCACGTGGTCAGGCACAAGGAAAGCCAGTGGCATGGAGCACTTCCTTGCACTGGCAAAGACTTTTGCGGCATCCGTGTCCTGGGCCTGCCCTGCCAGAGGATCCCGGTATCCTGCCGGCATGTCAGGCATACCGGCCTTTTGCACAAGCGCCATGCAGGCATTCTCAATACGGCAGCAAAGGCCGTGGCTCTCTGTCAGAATAAGCTGGCATCCAAAGAAATCGGCGCCGTCCGCGGCTGCTTTTTGCAGGTCCGCAACGGGATTCTGATGAGCGCCTCTTTCTGTGCAGGCGCCAATAAGAATGCGGGACTGCTTGCGGAAAAATATATCCTTCATCATGGCAGAGTACCTGTATGGCCAATTTCCCGGCCTGGCAGAGATGAGGCAGTGTCCCTGGATTACGAGAGGGAAGGGAAGCGCTCGCGCAGGGCCCGTATCCTGTCCCTGAGATCGGCTGCCTTTTCAAATTCAAGGTTGCGGGCGTGCTCGCGCATGTCTTTTTCCAGAGTCTTGATAAGGGCTGCCGTTTCTTCTGCAGTGACAGGCTGGGCTTCCTTCTGCTTTGCCTTTTTCCGGCTGCCCTTTTTGCCCTTGTCGTCATTGCCATTGGCAAAAATGGCATCCAGGGGCGAGTCAAGCGTCCTGGTTGTCGAGTGCGGCTCTATGCCGTGCTCTTCATTGTAGGCTGTCTGCTTTTCCCTGCGCCTGCGTGTTTCTTCAATGGCCTGCGACATGGAATCGGTGATGGTATCGGCATAGAGAATGACTTCGCCATTTGCATTGCGGGCAGCCCTGCCAAAGGTCTGTATGAGGGCGCCTGTCGATCTTAAGAATCCTTCCTTGTCGGCATCCAGGATGCAGACAAGGGAAACCTCGGGGATGTCCAGACCCTCGCGCAGCAGGTTGATTCCGATGAGGACATCGAATTCGCCGGTACGCAGGGCTCTTAAGATCTGCATGCGTTCCAGCGTGTCTATGTCTGAATGCAGGTAGCGTGCCTTCACGTCCATGGAGAGGCAGTAGTCCGTCAGATCCTCTGCCATGCGCTTGGTCAGGGTCGTCACCAGGACGCGCTCGCCTTTTGCTATGCGCTTGCGGCATTCACCAAGCAGGTCGTCCATCTGGCCCTTTACAGGCCGCACTTCGACCTTGGGATCCAGCAGGCCTGTAGGCCGTATGATTTGCTCGGCCACAAGGCCCTGGGCCTGGTCCAGCTCGTATTTTCCGGGTGTAGCAGAGACGTAGATGACCTGCCCGTGGCGGGCTGTAAACTCGTCAAAGCGCAGGGGGCGGTTGTCCAGGGCGGAAGGCAGCCTGAAGCCGTAGTCCACCAGGGTTTGCTTGCGGGCCCGGTCTCCCTTGTACATGCCGCCAAGCTGCGGCACCGTGATATGAGACTCGTCGATAAAGAGCACGTAGTCTTCGGGAAAATAGTCAAGCAGGCAGGCCGGCGGCTCGCCTTCCTGCCTGCCGTCCAGATGCCGCGTATAGTTCTCAATGCCCGTGCAGTAGCCAAGCTCTTCCAGCATTTCCAGGTCCAGCTGCGTCCTCTGTTCAAGGCGCTGCTCCTCTACCAGCTTGTTCTGGGCATGCAGTTCCTGTAGCCGTACCTGCAGTTCGTCGCGTATGTCGCGGCAGGTGCGTACAAGGTTGTCCTTGGCTGACACGTAGTGGCTTGCAGGATAGATGACAGTCTTATCCACCGTATCCAGTGTGTCGCCGGTAAGGGGATCAATGACGCGCATGGACTCGATTTCATCGCCAAAGAAGTCGATGCGCAGGGCCTGTTCATGGCGGTAGGGCGGAATAATCTCTATGGCATCGCCCCTGACCCTGAAGGTTCCCCTGTGAAAGTCATAGTCATTGCGCTCATACTGCACCTCGACAAGGTTCTGCATGAGCTTTTCCATGGAAAGGGCCTGCCCTTTTTCCACCGGGATGACCAGGCTTGCATAGTACTTGGGCGAGCCCAGGCCGTAGATGCAGGAGACAGAAGCCACGATAATCACGTCCCTGCGCGTGAGCAGGGCATGGGTTGCCGAGTGGCGGAGCTTGTCAATGTTGTCGTTGATGGCCGAGTCCTTGGCTATATAGGTGTCAGAGGCCGGGACATAGGCTTCGGGCTGGTAGTAGTCATAGTAGGAGACAAAGTACTCCACGGCATTGTCCGGAAAGAGTGCCGAAAACTCTGTGTACAGCTGGGCTGCCAGCGTCTTGTTGGGAGCAATGACCAGGGCAGGCCTTTCTGCCCTTGCTATGACATTGGCCATGGTGAAGGTCTTGCCGGAGCCTGTCACGCCCAGAAGGACCTGATCCTGTATGCCCTGCTGCAGGCCTGCGACAAGAGTGGCTATGGCCTCAGGCTGGTCGCCTGTGGGCTGATGCTGTGAAACAAGCCTGAACATGGCAATATCTCCTGCATACGGAGCAAAAGGGGACAGGAAGGACGACGGATCCGGCAGGCATCATGGCGATGCTTCCCCTCCCTTCATAACCCTGTCCGGCCCGTTAGAAAAGATCCTGAAAAAGCGGGCTGTCCATGGAGAGCACGTCGTCCATGAAAACAAAGGTTCCGTCTGTCAGGCGCAGGCTTCTCCTTTCCTCGTTTATGCTTTCCACTGCGCCCTGCACCGTCTCTATGGATCCGCCTTCCTTGCTTTTGTCCGGAACAAACACGGTGAAGCACACAAGAGGCCTGTCTGCAATATGGTCTGCAAGATGGTCAGCAAGGATCTGGTGGCATCTGTTGAGCCTGTCCAGATCCTCTTCGCTTAAGACCGGCTTCATGACCGTTTCCCTGGCTGTTTCCAGAACGGCTTCCTCGTGCCCTGAGAGGGCTGCAAAGGGAGCAAACTGCGCAGCCCTGGCTGACATGGGCATGCGCTTGTGCCTCTTTGGCTCTGGGTGCGCAAGATTCACAATGTCTTCGTAGGGAAAAGGCTTTTTGCCTTGTGGAAAGGGCGTCATGCCTTGTGTCCTCCTATCTGGGCATTGCGGATTCTGCCTGTAGCCTTTTCCTCAAAGCTTGTGCCCTTGACTATGGCATTCTTGCCGAACTTCCTGCGTATGCCGAGCACGGCTTCCTGGCGCTTGCGCTCCCTTGCGAGGGCTTCGTTCTTCCGCTGCTGTTCTTCCCTCTCCTTTTCCGGATCGGAAAAAAGGCTGAGCTTGCGCAGCTTTCCCCTGCTGTGTGCCTTGTGTTCCGGCAGGACGTGCATGGCGGCAATAGTGATTTTGCGGATGGTGAGCGCCTTGTCCGTGATGGCGTCAAAAAGGGCCAGTGCCTGCCCTGTAATGATTCTGGCTGAATTTGTGTACTGTCCAAGAGACATGCTTCCGTGGGCATGGGCCGGCTTTTTGCGCCCGTAGCCGTCGGTGACAACTGTCCCTTTGTAGAGGATGCCTGCCTTGCGCAGGTTTTCGGCATCATAGCTGATGGTGAGAACGATCTGGTCTGCTGCCAGGCGTTTTTCCACCAGTTCCAGGGCCAGCTCCTGGGCCATTTCCCTGACGATGATTCTGGCAGCGTCATTGGCATAGGGGGCGCTCAGCACCTGTCCCTGGGAGAGGGAGCGGCTTTGCGGGGTGTAGGCCCTGATGTCCTTCATGGTGCAGGGCTCGTAGCCCCAGGCATGGTCTATAAGCAGTTCGGCATTGACGCCGAAGAGCCTGTAGAGCAGTTCCTGGTTGATCAGCGAGCATCTGGCCACGTCTCCCATGGTGTGCATGCCGTTTTGAGCAAGCCTCTGCGCATAGCCTGCCCCTATGCGCCAGAAGTCCGTCAGGGGCTCATGCGTCCACAAGGCCCTCCTGTAGCCCATTTCGTCAAGCTCGGCCATGCGGGCGCCGTTTTTGTCGGGCTCTGCGTGCTTTGCCACAATATCCATGGCCACCTTGGCCAGGTAGAGGTTGGTGCCTATGCCGGCTGTGGCCGTGAGCCCCGTTTCCCTGGTGATTTCTGCGAGTATGTCCTGGGTGAGCTCGCGGGCCGTCTTTTTTTGCGAGGCAAGGTAGCCTGTTGCTTCCAGAAAGACTTCGTCAATGGAATAGACGCAGATGTCCTCAGGCGCAAAGTGCTTCAGGTAAATGGCATAGACCATGGTGCTGAATTCTATGTACCTGGCCATGCGCGGCATGGCCACAATATAGTCCAGCTTCAGGGAGGGATTGCGCTTCAGCTCCTCTGCAAAGCAGGATGAGCCGGTAAAGCAGTGCCCCGGGGCCTTGCGCAAACGTGTGGCATTAATGTCCCTGACCTTCTGTACCACCTCGAAAAGCCTGGGGCGCCCGGGTATGCCAAGGGCCTTGAGGGAAGGGGAGACAGCCAGGCAGATAGTCTTGTCTGTACGGCTTTCGTCGGCTACCACAAGGTTGGCAGCCAGAGGATCAAGACCACGCTCCAGGCATTCAACCGAGGCGTAGAAGGACTTGAGATCTATGGCTATACAGGAGCGTTCCCTTGGCATGATTGCGTCCGGCTCTGTGTGATTGGAGAATATGACCGGGCAAAGCGTGATTTGGCGTTTGTGCTTGTGGCCTGGGTGCGGAAGAGCTGGCACTGCGTTTACGGCAGCCGCCTGAAGAGCTTCCAGCCCTCTTCCTTGATCCAGTCCTCAGCCGTCTCGTAGTCCGGCATGATCGTGGCAACTCCCGCCCAGAAGGCAGGGGAGTGGTTCATATTCAGAAGATGGCAGAGCTCGTGCACGACAATGTAGCGCTGCACATAGTCCGGTGTCAGGGCCAGCAGGCAGTTGAAATTAAGGTTCCCCCTGGACGAGCAGCTGCCCCAGCGGGTGCGCTGCGCCCTGACTGTGACCTTGCGCACAGTGACCCTGAGCATGGGGATGTATTCATCCAGAAGCGGCCGCAGAAGGGCTGAGGTGTCCCTGAAGAGCTTTTCAAGCTCCCCATAGGTCAGCTTGGGCAGATCCTCTGTTTCCTGCTCGCGCACGCCGGCCTTGTATATGTAGTAGTCAAT
>CAVJEZ010000148.1:0-5134 GCA_963648625.1 Odoribacter splanchnicus | reverse complement strand
AGTCCCAGCAGCAAAGCCCTTCTGGCACGGGCTCCAAAACTTTTTCAAAAAAATCTTACTTTTCTTCTTGACATACCAAACATAAAATCATACTTTCCTTTCACGCAGGCTGGGAAAGCCCCTAAACACCTCTTCCACCCCTGCCGCACACATCACAGCCCGCCATACCGGAACATCCCGTTAAAGCCAGCGCCGCAGGCGGCGGCATAACATAAACCCCAAAAGGAGGACAGAACATGCAGGCGCATTTTGCCATACATCACAACAACGCGTTTCCCCATACGCTTTCCCTGCTCTTATGCCTTTTCCTGTGCTTCCTTGTATCAGCCTGTGCAACACACAAGCCTGCACCCTCTTCCCCGGCCGGCGCCCTGGTGGACAAGAGCCTGCACGAGGCAGCAGGGAAGATACGCGCAGACCTGGCCCTTCTCACCGGTTCCGCACAGCAGCACGATACAGCATCCCCCAGAAAAACACTGTCCTCTCCCATGACATTGCGCTTTGAAGGGCCCCTGACGCAGGCACTGGAAAAAATCTGCGCAGCCTCAGGCTTCAGGCTCTCAGTCGTGGGCAAGCCCCAAAGCCCGCCGACCATTGTGCACATAGCAGCTGAAAAGACGCCCATTATCTCCATCCTGCGCGACACAGGCATGCAGACAAAGAGCAGCGAGCTTTTGCGCATCATAGAAGAGGCCGGACTGATAGAGCTTGTCTACCTGCAGGAAGACCTCAAATCCCCATCGTAAAGAACTCCCGGTTGCAAGCCAGCTGCCATCCGGACTATCCAATCCCTTTCTGCAAGCCATCCTGAAAAAACACCCTAACCCCAACGCAGCAAGCAACACCCGCCAAAACTTTCAAAAGAGTTCCCTATGAGACAGCGCAACAACGAGGGCAGTATGCCTTTCGCAGGGCTTTCCATGCCCTGCAGGTCCATGCTTATCCCTGTATTCAGGGCGGCATGCTCCATCCCCGGGTTCCTTCTGGCAGGCATGATTATTGTTTCATCCAGTGCAACTTCTGCCTTTTGTGCCGGAGATGCCAGCCCGGATGCAGGCAAGGATGCTGCCCTGTCCGTGCCGTCCGTACAAGCATCAGCCTTAGCATCTGCATCTGGCGCACCCTCCGCCTCTTCTGCATCCGGCTCATCCGATTCATCTGGCACAGCCTTCCTGACTGAGGAGTATGTAGCCCCCGGCTACCCGCTCTACGGAGACGAGCAGGTCTTTGCAGGCCTTGCCCTGGACGGCCAGGACGCACCGGCTGCGCAGGACAGGCTTGCATCCGGCACAGCCAAAACATCCCAAAAGGTGCAGGCCAAGGAAATGCAGGATCTCCTTGATCTCGATGCCTCCAAAGCCCGCGCATACCAGGCAAGGCAGGATCCGGACAGGGAAGAGGGCAGCGAAGACGGCAATACTGCCACACTGACCTTGCGCGAGCGCATGGTCAGGGACGCTGCCAGGACCATAAGCTTTCAGAAGGCCGTTGCCCTGCGCTACCAGGAGCTCAACAAGGCCTGCGAGGACAAGGCCGATCTGCTGGGCAGCATATTCAGCTTTTCATCCCTGCTCATAGACGGGCACATCCTGCCGCCGGTCTTAGGCTTTGCAGGGCCAGTGCACACCCTTCACGACGCAGACAGCGCCTCGTCTGTGGATGAGACCTACACCATCAGATCCCAGGCAAGGCTTGTGAGCACGGCCCCAAGCTGGCGCGACTACCTAACCCAGCACTTTGACGCCCTAGAGATACGTCCCGAATGCCTTCCCAAAAACTCAAGGGAGAGGAGCATCTGGCAGGATGCCGTCCGCTCAGGATGGTCAGCAGGCACAGCCCAGGCAGAAGAGGTCTTTCAGCAGAACATGGACAGGCTCTGTGCCGACTACCGCGGCATGCTCAGGTTCACCATGCTGCACAAAAGGGGGCTTGTTTCCCTGCCGGTCATGGCAAGGGGCCATATTCCCATAAAGGTCGGCAAGACAACCCTGGACATAAACCAGACAGTGTTCCGCCTCACAAGGCAGAGCCTCTTTCAGAATCCTGAGGACATCCAGAATTCCCAAAATTCAAAACATCACGGAGGAGATGCCGCAAACGCAAAGGACAGGCGCAGGAAACCCAAAAACCACAAGCAGGCGCAGTAATCCTTCAAAAACCCTAGCGGCATCGGACTGTACCAGGGAGCAGTCCGGCCTGGCTTAAGCCAGGCCGGGCTCACCCTGGAATGAATCCACATTGACAAAATCCATAATGACAGAAGCCATAACGGCCGGAGCAGCCATGACAGAGACAATGCTGACAGGCACCACGCCATCCTTCATACCATCATCCTCCACGCCATCCTCTATGCCATCTTCCATGCCACCCTCAATGGCATTCCCAGAGACAGCCACCATGCCAGGCACAGCCACAGCAATGACAGGGCCGGCCACGAAAGAACCGGCCTTAAAAGAACCAGCCTTGAAAGGAACAGCCATAAAAGGAGCAGCCAGGCAGGGCAGCCTGAGCTTCCCTTCTTCCCTGCGCCATGAGCTTACTCAGGAGCAGTGGGAAGAAATCCTTACCTGGTGCGCAGAGCAGCAGGCATCGGACATCGTCCTCTGCCCTGACGACAAAATATGGATGCAGAAGGACGGCGTCTGGCATGCCGTGACAGACTCCTGCATCACGGACGCCGAGATACAGTACATGGTCAACGTGACCTCGGGCCAGTCCAACAGGGCAGGCTATGTCAGGGCAGGGCACAGCCTGGACTATGCCTTCGGCCTCAGGGTGCCCGGCCTGCGCGGAGTGCGCCAGCGCTTCCGCGTCAATGCCACCTCATCCAACAAGGGCATCTACGTGGTCCTGCGCATCCTGCCAAGGACCATCCCGCAGCTGGAAGACATGGATCTGCCGGCTGATCTGGAAGCAGCCCTCTACCCCGAAGCCGGCCTTGTGGTCATCTCAGGGGTAATGGGATCAGGCAAGTCCACCCTGCTGGCAGCAGCCCTGAACAGGGCCCTGAGCCCCAGCGGCCCTGCCAGGCAGATACTGACTCTGGAAGACCCCATAGAGTTTGATTTTTCCTCCATTCCCTGCCAGGAGCGCTCCGCTCCCATTACCCAGTCCGCCATTGGAACGGATGTGGAAGACTGGGCAGGAGGCGTGCGCACCCTCACAAGGCGCAAGGGCGAGATCGTCATGGTCGGCGAGTGCCGCGACAGGGAGACTATCTCTTCGCTGCTCTCCACAGTGGAACAGGGCGTTACAGCCTACACAACGGTGCATGCCCAGGACGTTGCCCAGACACTGACCAGGATCATCCACCTCTTCAGGAAGGAAGAGAGGGATTCAGCCATGGCCGTGCTCTTTGCCAACATCCGCCTCATCATCCACCAGAGGCTTGTGCCCCGCAAAAACATCGGCACAAGGGAGACAGGCCGCATAGCGCTCAGGGAATACCTTGCCTGCGACAGGTACATACGCAGCCGTCTCTATGAACTTGACGCAGCAGGGCTCATAGAGGGCGTGCGCAGCCTTGTGAGCTCCTATGGGCACAGCCTGCTGCAGGACGCCAGGGAAAAGCACGCCAAAGGGCTCATAGACGACGATGTCCTGCTGGGCATTGTGCGCGAGCAGGAAGGCAGCAGGCCGCCTTCTCCAAGGCCTTCCCAAAGGCCTTCCCAAAGTCCTGTCCCAAAGCAGTTTCAGGGCCATGTCCCAGATCGCATCCAGGGCAGCTCTTCCGGCCCTGCCCGGTTCCCTGCCAGGCCGTCTGGCCAGTCATCTTTCCAGTCATCTGGCCAGCCATCTTCCCACACATCTGGCCGGCCATCCGGACAACTCTTTGTCCATCCATCTGGACAGCACGCTGCACAGCCTGCTTCAGGGCAGCATATGGCAGGAGCCTCCATGGCAGGCCGCTCCCCTGCAAGGCACTCTTTTGCAGGTTCTTCATATGCAGGCCCTTCCTGTACAGGCCCTACTTCTGCAGGACCTTCTTCTGCAGGCTCTTCGTATGCAGGCCAGGCCAGGCATATGCCCCATGCGCCTGTTCCCGATGTTCCCATTGCTCCCCTTTCTCCCCTTGCTCACAGCCGGCCTGCTCTTCATGCCGGGCCCGCTGTCCATGGCGCTCCCTCAGTCCCGGACAGGCCAGCTGGCCACACTTTTGCTGCTGTCCCGGTGCTGTCCGGAACAGGCCTTGCGTCCGGGGAGCCGCAGACAGGAACGGACATTGCTCAGGCTCCCTGCCCGAGGTTTCAGTCCGGATCCCTGCCAGGCCAGGGCTCCGCAGGATGCGGAGCCTGACAAGGCACGCTGGCAGGGCGCCAGGACCAGACACCAAGACAAGGAGCAAAGACACGGTGCATTAGACACGGTGCAGAGGCCAAGGGGATGCGCCAGGCAGCTCATATCCGGTCCGGCCTTGTGGCAGGCGGCCTTTGGGAAAGCTGCAGGGCAAAAGCCAGCCGCAAAACAGCAGGCAGGCCAGGCAAAGACAAACCAGAAGCAGCAGGCCCGGATCAGCAAAACCGGATCAGCAAAACCAGGCTCAGTGAAGCAAGAATCAGTGAAGCAGGCAGGACAAAAGGAGGGAAGATCGCATGGCAATGGAACAAAACTGCTGGCGCGATACGGCAAGGACGGTACGCATAGGCTTTCTGGATGCCAGGGCCTGTTCAGGCTTCTTTGTCTGGATGCTGCACATGTGCTGGCCCACGTTCATACTCTCGCTGGTGGTCATGCTCCTCTTTGTCCTTCTGGACAGGCAGGGCATCAGCGTCCCCTGTGCGGCACGGTACCTGAGAACGCTCTTCCTGCCGCCGGTCAGAAAGACAGCATCCCTCTACAGGGAAAGAAGAAGGCTGCGTCCCTGACAGGGCTTAGCGGCCCAGGCTTCAGGCAGCGGCTCAGGCTTCAGGCTGAGCTCCTGGCAGCATTTTCCGGAAGCATTTTCCGGAAGAACTTTCAGGAAGGCTTTCAGGAAGAAGAACAGGCCGGGCTTTCAGGCATCGGCAAGGCACATATACCAGCCCTCTGAAGCAGCCATCCTGGGCAGTCCCCTTGAACAGTCCCCCTGAACAGTCCCCTTTAGCAGTCCCTTTGAACAAGCCAGGGAAACAGTCCCCGGAAACACAATCCCCGG
>CAVJEZ010000147.1:0-5241 GCA_963648625.1 Odoribacter splanchnicus | reverse complement strand
TTTTGCCGGAGGACGGTATGGAGTTACGCACGCTGCACACCTTTGTGCGCATTGCAGAGGAAAAGAGCTTTACCAGGGCAGCCACGACGCTTCATTACGCACAGTCAACGGTGACAGCCCAGATAAAGCAGCTTGAAGAAGAGCTTGGCGTGCGCCTTTTTGACCGCGTGGGCAGGCAGATTTATGTCACGGACGCAGGGCACAAGCTTCTGGCCATGGCTTACGACATGCTGCGCCTGGAAGAAAGCGCGCAAAAGATTGGCAAGTCGGACAAGATGCTTGAGGGAACGCTCAGAATAGGCTTTATCCAGTCCCTGCAAAACCATATCCTGCTGCCGCACATCCTTGAGTTCAGAAAAAGGCATCCTGCGGTCAGGGTTATCGTGGAGGAAGCCAACGGGCAGAAGCTGGCAGACATGCTCTGCCGCAACGAAATAGATCTGGCGTATTTCTTTCAGACAAAGCTCACTGATGAAAACCTTGTCGTCGTGGACGTGCAGGAGGAGCGCATGTACTTTGCGGCTCCGCACAATCATCCCCTCACCCGGAAGACTGATCCCAGCCTGGAAGAAATCCTTTCCCTTCCTTTCCTGACAGTGGAGCAGGACCAGTGCAACGCCATGCTTTTGCGCCACTGCCTGGCAGAGCGCGGCCTGCAGTTCCATTCCACGTTCCAGGTGGGCAATCCCGACATTATACTGCGCATGATACGGGCAGGCGAGGGCATATCCTGGCTTCCGCACTACGTTATTGCCGATGCCTGGGAGGCCGGCGAAATCAGCGTCTTTGACTACCAGTTTCCCGAGGTGCACGTATACAGGCAGGTTGCCCACCACAGGGACAAATGGATGTCAGACTGCATGCGGGCCTGGCTTGCCATAGGGACAGCCAACCAGATGTAGGGCCGGATACAGGTCCGGGTGCAGGGCAGGGCGGCACGGTTTGCTGTTTCTTATTGCAGCCTTCCTCTGCAATTATTCCCCTGCAATGCTTACCTGCTGCCCTGCTTTGCCGGCGGCCAGAAGTCGCGTGCGCTTGCCGGGGCAAAGCCGGCCATAAAGGCATCCATGAGCGTGCCGAAATACACCCTCAGGCGGGGCTTGATCTGCTGGCTGCGGATATCGTTGCCGGAGTAGAAGAGGGAGGTAGCCTTGTTGCCTATGTATGGCTGCCTGGCAGCGTCCAGCTTGAAAAGCATGTCCCAGAAGCCCAGCTTTTGGGCAATGGCCCTGTTCTGCAGTGCCACAAGGGCGTCCGTGTATTCCTTTGGGTAGGACGGGTTTATGACAACGTAGGCCAGGCCGTTCGCAACCAGGTATGAGCTCAGCGACGTTCCGTCCTTGAGAAGCACGTCAGCTATAAGGCGTCCGTGCGGATCCTTTTCCCGCTTTGGTGCAGCCAGGCGGACGCTCTGCTTCAGTGCCTTATTTTTGAGCTCCCTGTAGGCTTCATACGCATATTTGTATTCCATGCCCCTGAAGGAACGCTGCCCGGTATGGACCGATTTTCTGGCAGGCTGGAAATTGTCTTCCCTGAGCTCCTGGTTGGCATAGTACATGGGGCTTGAAAACGACCTGTCCGGTGCGTCGATGCAGGCCAGGCGTATGGTGCGCCTGTCTGCCAGCCGCAGTGTGTCGCCGTCAAGCACCATGACTACCCTGCCGTCAGGCTGCTTTTCCAGCAGGGGCAGGGACGTGGCATGAAGGATGCTGTCTTCTGCAGCAGGATCGGCTGCTTTTTGCACGTCCTTCTGCACGTTATCCTGCACATCATCCGGTACGTCCAGGGAAGAAGACGCACAAAGTGTGCTCTTTGCCGGAACAAAGAGCACACTCAGCAAAAGACAGGGGAGAAGACATGCCCGCAAAGCCCGCAAGGACGGGATACGCACAGCAGGACTCCTAATTTTCGTAATAGGATTTCAGGGACGAGGCACGGTTGGGGTGGCGCAGCTTGCGCAGGGCCTTTGCCTCAATCTGGCGGATGCGTTCGCGCGTCACGTTGAAGAGCTTGCCTACCTCTTCCAGGGTATGATCGCTCTTTTCCGCAATGCCGAAGCGCTTGCGCAGCACCTGCTCTTCCCTGGGCGTCAGATCAGAGAGCACAAGGTTCAGCTGCTCCGAGAGCTTGGTGTTGATCACTTCCTCGGAAGGAGCAAGGGCCTTCTTGTCCTCGATGAAATCGCCCAGGCTTGAGTCTTCCTCGTCGCCAATGGGGGTTTCCAGGGAAATAGGCTCCTTGGCTATCTTGAGGACCTTCTTCACCTTGTCCACAGGATAGTCCATCTTCTCGGCAATTTCCTCAGGCGTGGGATCCCTGCCAAGCTCCTGCACCAGGTAGCGCGAGGTGCGGATGAGCTTGTTGATGGTCTCGATCATGTGCACGGGGATACGGATGGTGCGGGCCTGGTCGGCAATGGCGCGGGTGATGGCCTGGCGTATCCACCATGTGGCATAGGTGGAGAACTTGTATCCGCGCTGGTACTCGAATTTATCGACAGCCTTCATGAGGCCTATGTTGCCTTCCTGGATGAGATCCAGGAACTGCAGGCCCCTGTTGGTGTATTTCTTGGCAATGGAGACCACAAGGCGCAGGTTGGAGCGGATAAGTTCCTGCTTGGCTTTCATGGCCATGGTATTGCCATGGTTGATGCGCCACAGGACTTCCTCAAGATCGCCGACATTCTGGCAGCACTGTTCCTGCAGATGCCTGAGCGTATCCTGCTTGCTCTGGATGGTTTCCTTGAAGGAGAACACCTCGTCCACGGTCTTGTGCAGCGTCTTGGCTACTTCCATGGGCGGAATGGCATGCTGGTCCAGCTTGTCGAAGAGGTCAAAGATAACGTCCTGCTTCAGATCGGTCGTCAGGATATAGGCTGTCAGATCCCTCTGGCAGTTGTTCATCTGGCGCACGTAGTCCTCGACAGTCTCAATGACGCGGTCAATGAGGGTCTTTTCCAGCTTGATGTCAGCAAGCCTGGTGACGACTTCGTCCTTGTACGCCACCATTTCCTGCTGCACGGCCAGGGCCTTCTTGCCGCTGCTGCTGACACAGTCGTCCAGCCGCTTGTAGAGCTTCTTCTTTTTCTTGAAAGTTTCCTTGACTGCGTTCAGGAGCCCTATGACACGCTCGCGCTGTGTCGTTTCCTCGTCAGTCGGGTCATCTTCCTCAATGGTCTTGACCACGTCCTTCAGCTTCATGCGGCTGTTGCTGAGTTCGTCGCCTACCTTGATAAGCTCGTCAACGGCTATGGGCACCTCGGCCAGGGCATAGAGGACATCCATTTCGCCCTGCTCGATCTTTTTGGCGATGACAACCTCGCCTTCCCTGTCCAGAAGGGGAACGGCCCCCATCTCGCGCAGGTACATGCGCACGGGATCGGTGCTGCGGGAGGAATACTCGGTTGTATCCTCTTCCTCGGTGAAGGTCAGCTTGTCGTTTTCTTCCTCGTTGCCGGCATGGGAAGCAAGCTTCTTGCCTTCCATTTCGGAGTCAACGATCTGTATTTCCATCTGCTCGAAGTAGCCGATGATTTCATCGAAGCGCATGTGCATTTCGGGCACGGCGCCAGCCACTTCGTCATAGGTGAGGAAGCCGTCCTTCTTGCCCTTGTCTATAAGGGCCTTGATTTTTTCCTGGTCAGCTATGCTGTTGTGCTGCTCGGAGCCCTGGGACTCCTCCTCGGCATCAGAATCTTCCTGGCTCTCCCTGCCTTCGTCCTCTTCGGCGTCTTTTCTGGTCGAATGCCGTTTTGCCTTTGTCTCAGGATGGTCCTTTTCCTTTTTGCGGGAAGAAGACTCTTTTTTACTCCTGGCTTCCTTAGCCTCTTTGGAATCCTTGGAATCCTTCTCGTCCTTGGCGCTGTCCTTTTTGGCCTTCTCCTTTTTGGCGGCGGGCTTGTCAGCCTTGCTGTCCTTGGGAGCAGGAATGACTTTTATGCCTGTAGTCGCGAAGAGCGCAAGGATATCCTGGACTTCCTTTTTCTTCTTCTTGGGAAGCGCTTTTTTTATCTCTTCTTCAGAGAGGAAGCCCTGCTCCTTGCCTTTGGCAAGGAGCTTCCTGATTTTTTCCTTTTCGGGAGAATCAGCTTCAGCCTCGGCATCTTCCATTGACACGGCAGTGCTTGCCGCAAAGCCTGCCTCGTCTTCGATCAGGCTATCTGCGGACTGCATGTTTACCGCACTTTCGGACTCAGAGACACCTTCTCCCAGGTGTTCAATGGCATCGTAAGCATCACTGTCGCCGGCAGCAGGAGTGTTATGCTTGTTATCACTCATAATAACCTATCTCCGAAAGCTTTGATATGACAAACAGGGCTTTGGTTCCGCGTTTCCTTATGGCAGGAAGAGGCTGCCAGTGGCTGGCAGGCATGAATGCGGAAACAGAAAAGAAGAATTTTTTCTGGAAGCCATGCTTTTGTCAATACAAAATCGGCAAATTCCCGTAAAAAATTAGAGGCTCTGTCCTCATGTGAAGGGGAACGGCAAAAAGGCACAGGGAAGGCAATGCCGGTTCCAAAGGATCACAGCTCAGTCTATATATAATAAGATCGTCTGCCTTCCCGGCAAGAGTGAGAGGGCAGGAGTGACAGGGAAAAGCAGGCAGATACTTCTTACGGGGATGTCGGGCATGATGCCGTGTGCTATTGGGGCTGGCCGGATTCCGCATCCTGGCCGTTGGCCTGTGGCTGTCCTGCCTCTCCCTGCTGGCTGCCCATGGCGTTCAGGATCTGCATGCCGGATCCGAAATCGCCCTGGGCATCGTTCTGGCGCAGGACTGCTGACAGGGACTGCCTCTGAAGATTGCGCAGGTGCTTGTCTATCTGCTTTTTGAGCACTGCCAGCTCAATGTCGGGCGTTGTGCATGGCGGCGCTTCCAGGCCCCTGTAGCGGTCCCACAGCTGCCGCTCCTCGCCGTCAAGCTCGTATCCTGCCTGAATGCCGTCCTTTTTGATCCTGCTCCACAGATCCTTTGCCAGGGATGACTTGAGCATGAGATCGGCGCTCATGGCCTGTATGTCGGCTATGCGGTCAGGATAGCGGATGGCGCAGCGGATGATTTCCAGCTCAAAGGTGGACATGCCCTGCCTGGCCTTCATGCTGTCGCTGCCCCGGGCTGCAGCTGCC
Source organism: Odoribacter splanchnicus (assembly GCA_963648625.1). Taxonomy (GTDB): domain Bacteria; phylum Desulfobacterota; class Desulfovibrionia; order Desulfovibrionales; family Desulfovibrionaceae; genus Desulfovibrio. The sequence continues at coordinate 115 of CAVJEZ010000147.1, read as the reverse complement.
TGTCCCTGCTTGTCCATTTCCTCTCCGATGCCTGCCCTGAGCTCGGATTCGTCGAAATTAAGCCAGCGGGCCAGGTAGGAGATGGTCGGGCTGACAAGCTCGGGTATGCTCATGG
>CAVJEZ010000146.1:0-5260 GCA_963648625.1 Odoribacter splanchnicus | reverse complement strand
CCAGGTTCTGGCCTGAGCCGAGCTCAAAGAAGTCCTCGCTGCGCTGGGCAGGAGCGGCATCGTCCTGTTTTTCCAGATTAGCGTCGCTCATGTCATCGTCACCTGCAATGACTGGGCCGAAGCTGGCTGCATCCGGAGAGAAGGACTGCTCCTGTGCTGCCTGCGTAAACTGGGCCTCAAAGGACTCTGTTGCTGTGCCTTTCGGCTCTGCATGGCTGTGAACAGTATTGAGGAAGCGTCCTTGGCGCAACTGCTGCAGCACGTCTTCCCTGGTGATGGTGGCGTTTGAGTCAGAGAGCAGGCAGACCTGCTGCAGAATGCGCGTCACTTCACGCAGGTTGCCGGGCCATTTTTCGTCAAGCAGTGTCTGCCATGCATCGCCGCTGAAGTTCCAGCACTGGCCAAGCTTCTGCTGCAACGAGACCAGGAAGCTGCGCAACAGGTTTTCACGCTCTGTGTAAGTGTACTCCCTGACAGGGGGGAGCGTCGTGCTGACGCCGGCCAGGCGGTAGTACAGATCGGTTCTGAAGCGGCCTGCGCGGATATCGTCGGCAACAGAGGCGTCTGCAGAGGCTATGATGCGCACCCGGACCGTGCAGGCCGGGAACGGGGGCCTGGCAGGCAGGGTGAGCTTGGTCTCGCCGACCGGTGCCAGGATGCGCAGGAGCATGCTCTGCTGCGTGGGCGTGAGCAGGTTTACGTTCTCCAGGAACAGGGTGCCGGAACGCGCCCTGCGGAAGGCGCCCTCGCGGGGCTGGCCGTGTCCGCCGCTGTGCCCGAAGAGCTCGCAGATAAACATTTCGTCTGTAAGGCCGGCGCAGTCAAGGCTGACAAACTTTCCGCCACGGCCGCTCCATTCATGGATGTAGCTGGCCAGGCGGCTCTTGCCGCAGCCTGATTCTCCGAGAAGCAGAATGGGCAGAAGCATGGTAGCCACGCGCTGCATCTTTTTATAGACGCTGCCAAGCGCTGCGGAAATCATCGGCGGCTCGCCTTCCTTGGGCTGCATGGCAGTCGGGGAAACGCGCGAGGGCTTGCCTATGTTGCCCTGAGGGGCACGCAGGGCATTGTCTTCCTGGGGCGTTACCGGGATTTCCAGTTCCAGGGGCAGTGCTTCCTGCGGTGCAGGCTGCTGCGGTGCAGGGCGCTGTATCCTGCCATGAGGCGTCTTGGCAGGCTGGCCCCTGTGCGTCGGCTTGAAGCGGCTCAGAAGATCCTCGCCGCGCAGGGCGCCGCCCTTGGGCTTTGCCACATAGGGCCCGTACTTGTGCCCGAAACGTCCTTTGGGAATATATTTGGCCGGATCCTCTTCCTCCTGCTGCTGTTCCTGCAGGACTGCCTGTTCTATGGGCGTGGAAGAAATGGGAGCCGGGACGGCATTGTCGGCAACAGGCAGTTCTATCTCAGGAATGTCGCTCATGCTGATGCCGGGGCCGTTCAGGATGTCCGGTATGGAGATGGTAAGGATGTCCGGGGCCTTGCCAAGACCTGTCAGGCGTGTCTGCATAAGGCGGATGCCCTTGTAGCGTATGGTTGACAGGAGAAGCAGGATGGCATGGGTGACAGGGGAGCCGGGAGAAAGGTGGAAGGTTATGCCTGTGCCGTCAGCGGCCAGATCGTAGTGCTTGATGACGCCTTCCACGGCTTCCACCGTGGCCTGGCAGACCAGGGTGTGGTCCGAGAGATCCGGCACCTTGGTGTGCTGGATGTCGAGCGTCTTGCCGGCAAGGCAGGGGGCAAGCCATCCGCTCAGGGTGTCGAGCACGCTCTGGTTCAGCGTTGTCAGCAGGAGGACATGGTCAAAGCTCGGCTCATGCTCCAGCAGCATGCGGATGGGGCCGGGATTGATGTTGTCATGGCGCAGGGCTGCGCTGATATCGACCTTGCCTACCCAGCAGATAAGGACGTTGTGGGTCGTGCCTGTGGCTGCGGCCTGTTCTGTCTGCGTGCCTGCAGCAGCTGTCCCTTCTGCATTGCCGGAAAGCGCCGCAGGTGCAGGGGGAGTGCCCGGCAGCACGGTAAAGGGAACTCCTGCAAGCATGGATCCGCTGTTATCCTGTGCGGCAGCTTCCTGAGCATGCAGGACCTGTGCAGGGCCCGGCCTGTACTGTGCAAAATGGTTGCTGCGATGGGCAGGATGGCATGGCACCCAGTACCCTTCTTCCGGCATGGGGGTGGAGATTTTGTTGGAGGATATGACGCTGCGGCAGGAACGGAAGAACTTGTTGGCGAACTGCGGTTCCGAAGGCCTGGTTTCCAGGCCGCCGGTACTGTCGCCAATGATCTGCTTTTCCACTTTGCCGTCGCCATACTGGCAGTGGATTGCGAAGGAGGACGGATCGCCCAGGTGGACAGCGTGCATTTCGTCGCAGGCCACATGCTCGTTGACGTTGTACTCCAGTTCGCTCAGCTGTATCTCTTCGCCGGTCAGGCCGGTTGTAACTGCCACAGGCATCATGCCTGCAGGAGCCGCAGCCACAGCCTGCTGGGCAAAGGCCTGCTGGGCTGCATTCGCTGCAGGAGCCTGGGGCACTGCTTCCCCGCCTGCTGCCTGCGGCTCTTCTGCCTGTACGCCTGCCTCTGCGGCTGTGGCAGCCTGGACAGGCTGGACGGCAGGTTCGGCGGCAGGAGCGCTTTCAGGGGCTGCTGCAGCTTCCTGCACTGCTTCCGCGGCCGGATCTTCCTGGCCCTGGCTGGCAAAGCCGGGATGTTCCTGCGCTACATGGTTGAGCGTCTTGATGAGCGAGGAGAAGGAAGCAAAGCCGTTATGCGTGGCTGTGGCACATTCGTCTGCGGTGCACTTTGCCCCGCTGGCGACTGCACTGTCCTGAGCCTGCAGGCTGACTGTTTCAGCAGCGTTTTCAGCGGCAGTGGTGCCGGAAGAAATTTTTTCAGAAGCCGCATTTTCTGCTTCATCAGGATCGGCCTGGGCAGAGAGCATCTCATCGACTTCCATGGTGACGGCAGGAATTGTTTCCGCATTCATCAGCAGGGGCTCTTCATCGCCGTCCTTCTGCTCAAAGAAAATGGAAGGAAGCTTGCCTGCGCCTGCCCCGGCAGCAGCCTTTTTCCTGGTTGTCGTCCTTGTCCTGGTTGTTTTGCGTTTTTCTGCCGGCTGTGCCTCATCCTCTGCGGAAGCGGCCTCGTCGGCACTTTTTTTGGTGCGTGTCCTGGTGGTGCGTGTCTTTGTTTTTACAGTCACTTCGGCTGCTGTCTTTCTTCTGGTTCTGGCCGGTTTTGCTTCAGGAGCGGAATCCTCTTCTGCAGTCAGTGTGTCCTGTGCCTGCAGGTCCAGGGCTTCAGCAGAGGCATCTTTTTTCCCCCGTGCCTGGCGGGTTTTGCTCTTTGCTGATGTCTCCTGGGAAGTAGCGTCGGCGCTGATTTTTCTTGCCATGGGATGTTCTTCCTTAAACAGGCAGCAGTGTCTGGTTATGCCTGTTTGGTTTGGTGGATTATATGTAAATGACGGGTTTGGTAGTATGCCGGGATTTTATTATTTTATCTGTTTTCCATAGTCTCAGGCTCATTCATAAGCGTGTTCTTTTGCAGGCCGTATGGCAGTATTGTTTCCTTGCTAAGGATTGCAAACTGCCGCCATTAGTATCTGCCAGCAGTCCTGTTGACAATCAGGAGCATGACAGAAGGAAAATTTGCTGTCTGTTCCGGATGCAGGACAAGCAATGCAGCTTATGCACATCCGGCCGGAACACAAAGGCCTGCAAGAGGATCCCCCGGCGCCGCGAACAGCATACTAATGGAACAGCCTGCTCAGATGCAGAGGTAAAAACAAATCATGGACTCGGTTTTGCGACATGATTTGTTATGTATGTCATGTACGAAACACAACACGTCCTTGAAAACATAAAATAATCAAAAAGGCAAGTAAAATGCTAAGAATATGTTCAAAAAGTGCACATATGCCCTTTGTGCGCAGGCCTGTGCCTGTTTTTTTGCCTGTTGTTCCGGCCTGTGCAGCTGTTTTGACGTCTGTCCTTTGTATGATACCCTTTTGCTTTGTGAAGGCCTCATGGCAGATATCAGGATCCCCTTTAAGCAGGATCCCCGTAAGGAGGACAGTCTTTGATCCGCTTTCATATAGTCACGCTTTTCCCTGATTTTTTTGACTCTGTCCTCAGGCAGGGACTGATGGCAAAAGCCATTGAAAAGGGGCTTTTGTCCGTGGAACTGGTTGATCCCAGGACCTTTTCCAGAGACAGGCACAGGCATGTGGATGACAGGCCCTATGGCGGAAGCCCGGGCATGGTCATGCAGCTGGATCCTGTCTGCTCGGCCCTGCGCTCCATTGCCTCCCCAGGGCGCATGCTGGCTATGGCTCCCAGCGGATATGCTGCCAGCCAGCGCATGATGCGGGAACTCTCAAAGGAAGAAGACATCACCATCTTGTGCGGACGGTACGAAGGCTTTGATGCCCGCCTCTATGACCTGTTTCCCCTTGAGCCTGTCAGCGTGGGCGATATCGTCCTGAACGGCGGCGAGACGGCTGCCCTTGCCGTGCTTGAGGCTGTATCAAGGCTTGTGCCGGGCTTTATGGGCAAGGAAGAGTCGGGAGACGAGGAGAGCTATTCCTGCGGCCTTCTGGAATACCCCCACTTCACCAGGCCGCCGCTCTTTGAAGGCAAGGAGGTTCCGGAAGTCCTGCTCAACGGGAATCATGCCTCCATTGCTGCCTGGCGCAGGGCCTGCTCCCTTGCCACGACATTTGAGCGCCGTCCTGCGCTGCTTGACGAGGCCAGGCTGACTGCAAAGGACAGGGATGTCCTGAAAGGCATGGACAGAAAAAGCGTCGCTTCCGGCATCTGGCTTTGCCTGCTGGAACAGGACGAGCCCAGGAAATGGCAGAAAACAGCCTTTGACGGGCTGTCTGAACAGGATGTCACGGCTCTTTGCAACTTTGGCAGGAAGCTGGGGCTTGCCGGTGTTAAAAAAGCAGCCTCTGAAGAGGAGCTTTGCGGCATTTTCCGGGAGACAGCCCTGCAGGCAGGCAAGGAGCCCCATATTGCCGCTGCCGCACCCTGGCCTGAAAAGGGAGAGACCCTGAGCGGCCTTCAGCTGAGGCAAGTGGCACAGGATCGTCCGCTCATCCTTGTGGCAGGCAGGCAGGGCTATCTTTCAAAGCCGGTTTTAAGGCTCTGCTCTTCGCATGCCAGGCTTCCGCACTCGCTTAAGGGCGTAAGGCTTTGCGGCCGCAACTGCCTGACCATTTTGCTGGACAGGATAGCCGGCGAATACTGGTAATGCC
>CAVJEZ010000145.1:0-5423 GCA_963648625.1 Odoribacter splanchnicus | reverse complement strand
GGTCAGAATCATTTTATAATCTTAATAAAATTCAATTTAATATATGTGAGAAAATATCTTCTTTTGTAATAGATAATATATCTAAATCATTTAATGAACTTATAATTGCAATAAATAAATATTGTAATGATTTTAATTTTAGTATTGATAATATATATAATGCAATTTACCAATACAGAATTAACTATGGTAGAATACCATCTTTTAATGATGAATCTGAGAAAGAAATATTTATTAAAATATCTACTGAACTAGTAAAATATACACATCTTCATCCAGGTGTACTGAATTATTATAAACATGTACTGCAAATACTCAGCTAATTTCACACCATCTATGATGAGGTTACCATGTTTTACTTCACTTCATAGAGCATGCTGGACGGCAATGTAAACGATGGGTCTTCCTTCACTGGTGCTGAACACGCAGTGGAACTAACTGCCTACCACTACGACTAGGCAGGACTGCAAACAGGCTACAGCTAGGTGCTCAGCGACAACTTATACCACCATGATGCCAGCGGACAGGTCACAGGCCACACAGACGTTGCTAGCAACAGCAACCCTGACCCCGTGGCTCAGGCTGCAAACCGCTTCCAAAAAATCTTTTAGAGCCTGAATGCTTTCCGTAAGTTTCCGGAAGCATACCAGGATACGCTCACATTCTCTCAAAGACTTCCCCCACCGTGCTGTCTGCCAGGACCAACCGGCATCGGCATACAGGGGAAGTCTTTTCATTTGAACAGCCAATTCCGCACCTGGGTTTCAAGAACCTGCCTTTCATTGTACCCCTCTTCTGCCCTGCAAAACACCTTCTTCCTCCACCTCTCTGGCGCTCTTCTGAAAGCACAAGCCAGAGCCTCTTCCGACAAGTCCACAATCCAAATATATACTTGCATATTCTGAAAAAAAAAGTAGTCTGACCATGCGGTTTGTGGAAGCAGCTTTATGCGCTCTCCCGCATCTTTGTTCCTCTTCAATTCTCTATTTCCTCCGCCGCCCGGACTTACCATAAGCAGCAGCGCGAGGCCGGAACAGATGCCAAGGGATGACCACAGAACAGCTGTAGTGCTGTCTTACAAGGTTCCCATTCCCCCTTCCCTTCCAGCCAGGGAAGTTCACAATCCGGCTGCATTTTTTTCAAGCGCCCCAAGAGGAGCGCATGACAGGATTTTGTATGGCAGACGAGACCAAAGACGATCTTTCTGCGTCTTCTGCGACGCAGGATGCTGTTGCATTGACCGAATCCGGCAGCACAGCAAAAAAAAGCAGGGCCAGAAGCAAAGCCCAGGCTTCAGATGAAACTGAAGGGACAGTGCGCAAGCGCGGACGCAAGCCTGCACGCAAGAAGCAGGCCGATCCCGAAAACACCGAAGCCGTAATGCAGGAACAGATGCTTGTTGCTGAAACGCCCCAGGATGCGGACACTGCCTCTGACGACAAGCCGGCCAGGCCCAAGCGCACGCGCAGGACAACATCCAGAACCAGGACAGCGCGCCAGGGCGCAGGAACCAGAAAAGCAAAAGAAGCGGCAGAGGAAAGCCCGCTTCTGGCAGCAGCGGAAGAAAATGACGTAGCCGGGGCCGCGCAAGCTCCGCAGGAAAGCGCTTCTTCCCAGCCTGATAAAAAAGACAATGAGCCTGCTGAGACAGCAAGCCCCGCAGCCAAGAAAAGCCAGCCCCAGCGCGACTGGAGCTCATGGAAAGGCTGGGATGACGACGATGAGGCAGACAATGAAGTTGCCACTGAAGCAACAAAGGCTGTACAGCAGCCTGCCTCCGAAGCAGCAAAGCCTGCCTCTGTGACTCCCGTCCAGCCTGTCCAGCCGGCAGCAGAAGAAAAGGCCGTCACTGAGCCAGTTGCAGAACCTGCCACTGAGGCTCCCCGCCTGCCCCGCCGCAAAAAGCCGGCCCGCACCGCTGTCAAAGGTCATATGGCTGGTCGCCTCCGCAGGGAAACAATTCAGAAGTCGCAGCCTGATACGCTGAAATCCGCCGAGGAACTCCACGACTCCGATCCGATGCCTGAAAACGGCCCCATTCCTGCACACGATTTTGAGCAGTCCCTGCCCATTACAGAAGAACAGCCTTCCCTGCAGGCACAGGATGGCCTGCATCCTGTTTCCGCCTATGAAGAGGATGATGCAGCTTCTGCCACATCCGGCCAGGACTACAGCAGCAGGGATTTTGCCGATCCCCTGGAAGAGGAAGCAGACGACTATCTGAACGAGGATGATGCCGAAGATCTGCAGAGAACCCACCGCCGCGGGCGCAGGGGCGGGCGCAGCCACAAAAAGTCAGCCCTGCAGATTCAGCAAAATTCCTATGACAGCGGCAGCGATCAGGATCAGGCAGGATACCTGCCTTCTGACAGCAGCGTGCCGCCGCGCGGCTTTGTGCCTGCAAGGCACGCCAGGCGCCGCATGTTTATCAGCGTCCTTCCAGGCGAGCAGGTAGAGGTGGCGTTCACGACCAACGGCATTCTGGACGAATACTACCTGGACATGCTCCACCAGAAAAAAATCAAGGGCAATATCTACCGCGGTGTCATTGTTAATATTGACGTTAATCTGCAGGCCGCCTTTGTGGACTTCGGCACTGAAAAGAACGGCTTTCTGCAAATTGACGAGGTGCATCCGGAATATTTCCTCACCACGCAGGAATTTGTGCGCGGGCGCAAGTCCCCGCCCATCCAGAAGGTGCTGCGCTTAGGGCAGGAAGTGCTGGTGCAGGTTGTCAAGGAGCCCAATGGCAGCAAGGGTGCCTTCCTGACGACATGGATATCCCTTGCCGGCCGTTTTCTGGTGCTGACCCCCGGCCAGGAACAGATTGCCATTTCCCGCAAGGTCAAGGACGAAGAGGAGCGCAGGCGCCTGCGCGAGCTCATGAACGGCATTGATCCGGGCGATGATCTCGGCGTCATTGTCCGCACTGTCAGCGCCGGCGTCACCCAGGCTACCCTGAAGACCGATCTGGCCTACTTGAAGCGCACCTGGAACGAGGTCCGCAAGCAGGCTGCCGGCGTTGCGGCCCCTGCCTGCGTCTATCGCGAGCCCGGCCTGGTAGAGCGTGCTGTACGCGACTACCTGACCGATGACGTGTACGAGCTGTGGGTGGACAATGCCGACGTGGCTGAACGCATCAAGAATACGGTAGCCCTGCTCTTCCCGCACAAGAAGGATCTGGTCAGGGTCCACAATGACAGCAGGCATTCCCTGTGGGAGCGCTTCAACCTGCGCCGCCAGCTGGATCAGATTTACAGCCGCGAGGTCCTTATGCCATCTGGCGGCAGGCTTGTGTTTGACCAGACCGAAGCCCTTATGGCCATTGACATCAACTCAGGCAAGATTTCCTGCAAGGGCAATTTTGAGCACATGGCCTTCAGGACCAACATGGAAGCCGCTGAAACCATCGCCCGCCAGCTGAAGCTGCGCGACGTAGGCGGACAGGTGGTCATCGACTTCATTGAGATGCGCGAGCACAAGCATGTCCTGGAAGTGGAGCGCACCCTGCGCAACGCCATGAAGAACGACAAGGCCAGGCACGACATACAGCATATGTCGTCATTCGGGCTGCTTGAACTGGTGCGCCAGCGCACAGCCACCTCGGCCATCTCCATCTCCATGGAGCCCTGTCCCTGCTGCGGCGGCACGGGCCTCAGGCGCAACCTTGAATGGCAGTCCCTCCAGGCCCTGCGCGACATAGCCCGCATGATGAGGGGACGCAGTTCCGACACCTGCCGCTATGAAATGTCCCAGGAACTGGGCCTGTATGTGCTTAACCACAAAAGGGAAGCGCTCAAGGAACTGGAAGCGCTCTACGGCAAGAGCATAGAAATAGCCATCCATCCGTGAGGCCAGACGTGGCATCATCCATTTTGCAGGAAGGCGCAGCTAATGCGCCTTCCTCTGACACCATTTCTGCCGGTCAGACAGAGTCAAAACAGACGGGATCCTTACAGACTGGCTCCAAACGGCTGCTTGTACACATGTGCTGCGGCCCCTGCGCCTGCATCTGCCTGAAGACCTTCAAGGAAGAAGGCTGGGACATGATAGGCTTCTATCATAATCCCAACATACAGCCCCTGGCAGAATACCTGAGGCGCCGCGAGGCAGCCATACAGTGTGCAGACTATTTCGGCATCCCCATTGTCTGTGACGACGCATCCTGGGACCTGACACAATGGCTCAGGGCAGTGAGAGACAGGGATACGCCGCCGGATCGCTGCGTATACTGCGTTACCTCCCGCATGGAAGCGGCCTTTGCCAAGGCAAGGGAGCTTGGCTGCACGCATGTTTTCTCAAGCCTGCTCTATTCGCGCTACCAGCCGCACGATGCCATCCGTGCAGCTGGGGAAAGGCTTGCAGCCATACCCGGCAATCCTGCTTTCTTCTACAGGGACATGCGCCCCTTCTGGCAGGCCGGCATCGACCTATCCATTGAAATGGGCCTCTACAGGCAGCCATATTGCGGCTGTGTCTACTCCGAGGCTGAGCGCTACGCCAAAAAGCTGAACAGGCTTGTCCGCGAACAGGAAAAACAGCAGGATCACCCGGACAAATAATTCTGCCAGCCTGAAACTGCCTTATGGGCTGCCACGCAGCTCTCTGTTACATCACGCAGGTTTCACACTGCACCAATGACTTAAAAGCATTGTACATAGACAATGTTGCATAGCATTCAAGATGCAGTTTCTTTTCTGTCCCAGCCAGTTCTTCAAAAGCTGCAGAGCTGGTAATTTTACCAAAGTCAATGCGCTCAAGGACTTTCTTTGTATAGGGCCTTTTTGCATCCATGAAAGCAATGCCTTCAAGAAAATTCTGAACCTTGTCTGAATTGAGCAGAAGCATGGCAATATAGGCCATGTCGTACCCGTCAAAAGAGATAAAGTAGGCTGTGTCGTCTGTCATGACAGGCTTCCCATCATCTGAATACAGGACTGAGAACAAAGGCTTGCTGTAAAAGCCGCTTACACCAACCTTGTATCTTGAATACGAGTAACTGCCCACGCCAAACATTGAGAATGGCGGCGCACCGCGGTAAATGGAACTTTTTCTTTTTTCAAACAGCTCTTTGTTGCTGTTCAGATAGGCCCAGGTTTGGGGCAGCTTTTGCTCAAGAGAGGCAGTCTCCTCACGTGCCTTCCTTTGCGTCACCATCACGTACTTTGAAAAGCTGCTGATGACAGGCGCCTTAAACATGCTGCTCTTGACGAGAGGGAATACAATGTCGTCCTCGATGCAGACCGTTTCCTTCCGCCCATTCTGCAGCAGTCCGTCTTTCAAGGTCAGCTCCATGACTTTTGAGCAGTCATGCTTGACACCCTGCCTCCATTCAAAGCAGCAGTGCCCGTCAAAATCCTCAGTGCTGCATCCCATACGGCTGTACAACTTGCCATTGTCATATCCAAACTGCTTTTTTATTG
>CAVJEZ010000144.1:0-5474 GCA_963648625.1 Odoribacter splanchnicus | reverse complement strand
CCCCGGCTGTGCCCAAAGAAGGATGTCTTTTTGATTGGAAAAGTATGCGGCAAGGTCTTATCGTGCAGGCTTAGAACTCATACACCATATTGCAGGAACCGGAGATGCCCTGCTTCTGGCCCACATAGCCCTGCACGCCCAAATTGATGGAAAGGGGCAGGTCTTCAGAAGGCTTCATCATGAGGCCCAGTTCGCCCATGCCGGAACTGCCCTCAAAGCTGGGGGCTGCCAAGGAATTCTTCCAGGAATCCCGTCTTGTCCACATAGCAGAAGCCGTTCTCCCTCAGGTCCCTGAACGAGGAACAGGATGTATTAATTCTGAGCCGGACTTTAGTTTCGCACATCAAAGCACCTCTTTTCTCTTTTTGCCACGCTTTTGCCGGCACAAAAAAAGGAGCGGCGTTAAAGCCGATCCTTATACAAAATTGACTGCTTCTTCAAGGACGCATTCAGAATGAGCCCGCTACATGGTGCTGTTAAGCCAGCGTGCCCATTCTATGCCCTTTTCGATAACCATGTCCTTGCTGAGCACGCTTGCATCGTACTGGATGAGCGCTGAGCCTGTCTGCATGTTAAGCTCGACAGATCCTATTCCTTCCATGCTTTCCAGGCGCTGCTTTGCCTCCAGAGCCACTGCTTCCTTTGTCAGGGCAGGATGGCGCACGCGCACGCGCCCCGGGATAAAGCTGCGCACATAGCGCACAAAGGACAGCATTTCCATCTTGCTGGGTGTAGCCATTTTATACTCCGGAGGCTTTATGCGTTGCTGCCTTCGGGCAGGGCGTCATGCTCCTGGCCTTCGGGCAGGTTGCGCTTCATGGCGCGGACAGACAAAATTACGGTGGTCATGTTGTGCAAAAGAGCCGACAGTCCGGGCGACAGTATCATAAAGATGCCGCCTGCCAGGAAGAGGCTGTTGAACACCATGGTATAGAGATAGTTGCTGGTAATGCGCTGCATGGCCCTGATGCCCAGCATCTTGGCTGTCAGCAGGCCTGACAGTGAGCTTTCGGTCAAAAGCACGTTGGCTACGCCCTGTGCCAGGTCCGTGCCGTCAGTCATGGCCACGCCCACACTGGCAGCGGACAGGGCAGGGGCATCGTTGATGCCGTCGCCTACCATGAGCACATGGCGGCCTTCGTCAATAAGCTGCTGCACCACGTCGGACTTGTCAGTGGGCAGCACTTCGGCACGGTATTCCGTGATGCCTATGCGTGCGGCTATGGCCTTTGCCGTGCGCTCGTCGTCGCCTGTAATCATCAGGATGCGGTCAACGCCCAGCTTCTTCAAGCCGGCAATGACTGACACGGCCTCGGGACGCGGCGGATCCTCTATGGACACAAGGCCGGCAATCTTTCCGCCCTCTGCCACATAGAGCAGGGAGCGTCCCTGGTTGGTCTCGCGCTCAATGGCCTCATGCAGCGGGGAGACATCGATCCCCTCGTCGCACTCCACATAGTGGCGGCTGCCAACGACAACCTTTTCGCCCCTGAGCATGGAGCAGACGCCGTGCGCCACAATGTACTGCACCTTGTCGTGCTCTTCGGGATGCCCCAGGCTGCGTGCCTCTGCGGCCCTGCACACGGCCCTGGCCACGGGATGCGGGAAATGCTCCTCAAGGCAGGCCATGTCGCGCAGCACCATGTCCTCTTCAAAGCCTGGCGCAGCCACCACGCAGGCCACATGGGGCGTGGCATTGGTGAGCGTGCCGGTCTTGTCAAAGACAACGGTATCCACATCGCGCAAGGCTTCCAGGTAGCGCCCGCCCTTGATGACCACGTTGTTCAGGGCGCCTTCGCGCATGGCGGCAAGCACTGTCAGGGGCGTGGTGAGCTTCAGGGCACAGGAGTAGTCCACCAGCAGCACAGAGGAGGCCCTGATGGGGTCCCTTGTGAGCAGGAAGACAAGCCCTGCCAGGGCAAAAGTGAAGGGGACGGCCATGTCGGCCATGCGCTCAAAGCGTCCCTGTATGCCTGCCTTGAGCGTCTCGGACTCCTCAATGAAGCTCACGATCTGCTTTAGGCGGGTCTCGTCGCCAAGCTTGGTGACCTGCACCAGGACGGACCCTTCCTCGACAACGGTGCCAGCAAAGACAGAATGCCCGGCAGTGCGCACAACGCCCAGGGGCTCGCCTGTCATGGCTGCCTGGTTGACTACGGCCTCGCCGTCAGTGACAACGCCGTCAACAGGGATGATAGTGCCGGCATTGATCCTGATCTTGTCGCCAAGCTTGAGATCATTGATGCTTATCTGCACCTCTGTCCCGTCATCCTGGGCAAGCCACACCGTGTCGGCAGTGATATTGAGGCTGTCGCTTAGGGAGGCCAGGGACTTCTGCCTGGTCCAGGACTCCAAGGCATCGCCGATGCCAAGGAGCAGTGTCAGGGTGCGGGCAGTGCGGAAGTCGCGCCTGACAAGGCATACCAGGACTGCAGAGGCGTCAAGGACAGCCACATTGAGGTTGCCCTTGAGCAGTTCCTTTATGCCGTGGAAAAGATAGGGAAGCCCGTGGAAGATGGCAGAGGGAATGCTCCACCACCACGGGATGAAGGGCCGAAGGGCATAGAAGCGGATGATTTCCAGAGCCGCAGCCATGGGCCCTTCGGCCTTCGGATACTGAAGGTCATCGTCATGCCATCCCGGCTGTGACCTGCCCTCGTCAAATGCATCGCCCATCCTGGCCACTTCTTTCAGGGCCAGGAGCCTTGCATTGTCATCAGTATAGAAAAAGAGGGCGCTGCCTATGAACGGGTTGACGGACACGCCCACAACGCCGTCGATGGCAGCCAGGGCGTCAGCCAGGGCCGTAGCCTCTTCCAGTGTCAGCTTGATGCCGCAACGGCACCGCATGCGGCCCGTGCAGGTCACATTTCCGTCGGAAAAGGTTCCGCGCAGCTCATGAACGATAACAAATTGCACCTGGGATACCCCTTTGCCTATGCCTTCTGAGACTTGCGCTCAGCCTGTTCGGCCCTGGCTTCGGCAACCAGGTCCTGGCAGTCTTCCTTGGCCTTTTCCACAGCAGAGGAAATGGCTTCCTTGACGTCAAGGCCGCGGCTGATGAGGCCGGAAGCAACGGGCTTTAAGTTGATGCAGCCGCGGTTGACTGCCATGGAAGCAACAACGCCGCAGGCCACGCCGCCGGCAAAGATAAGGCCGTATTTCAGAAAAGAATTCATAGTTTCCTCCATTAGTGTTATTGGGAAGCTATGCAGTATATGAAAGAAACATTCAGTTTCTTTTTTTATTACATCGCAACCGTGATGTAGTCAGCTTCCTTGTTGCGTAACATAATTGTAACGCCGGAAAGACGCAAGGCTACGGGATCCTGCAGGGGGGCACGGCCCACGACGGTCACAGTGGAGCCGGGAGTAAGGCCCATGTCCCTGATACGACGGTTTAATTCGCCGGGAGCATCCACTGTGGCAATGGTGCCGGTGTCGCCTACGGAGAGGGAGCGCAAAGAGATAGCTTCTGCCATGATAAGTCTCCTTAATGATTATATTTTTTAAGTGATGAAAGCAGAAAAGGCATATTTTTCGCAACTTTTTTCATAAAAGATAAAAAAAGCTGTAAATGGCGAAAAACTAAAGTGAAATTGAATTTTAGCTTTGCAGTTTGTCTTTGCAACAATATTGTGTTATACAAAGAACTGTATGCTGAAACTGGCTTCCGGCAGGGAAAAGTGAAGTTTATGAATTAGAAATTCAATATTTCTTCTGTATTTCCCGGCCTGCAGCAGTCCGGCATACACCCGTCTGCAAAAGCAGCCGCAAAACTACCCCGCAAAAACAAGCCGCTAATGGGAGGCAACCATGATTACCCAGGCCATTGCCGCCACATCCACAGCCTGCATCGTCAGAAAGCAGTTCAAATGCAAGCCGTCCAATGCCATGCTTCTTGGCCTTCTGGGCGTAACCCTGGTATCGGCCTTTGCCGGTTCAAAGGCATTTCATGTGGGAGCAGGGCTGCTCCTGGCAGGAGGCATAGGCCTGCACTGCTATAACCGCCGCAAGGCCCTCTGAGCACAAGGACATCTGCCGTCGTTACTTGCAGCAGTGGCAGCCGCCCTTGCTGCCGCGGGAGCCACAGCAGGAGCAGGACTTGGACTTGATGCTTTTGCGAAAATGCACGATGAGCCCGGCAACGCAGGCAATGAGGATGACGGCAACAATAATCTGCTGGTCCATAAGACATCTCCCGGACAGCCTCTGCCGCTAAGCAGGGCTGCTCGCAATCAATGCAGGGGAAAAGCAGGAAAACAAACAGGACGCGGCCGGGCCCTGCAGGGCTCCGGCTTTCGACCTGCTGTTTTTTACAGGAATTGGAATTCGTTGTCAAAGTCAATTTCATTTAAAACATCATTTCCCCTGCAATGACTTTGGGCCGCTATGATTTGGCTGTTTGACAGCAGCGCCCGGGCAGGGCAGTCTTCGCCCGGTACTTTTCTCATGCCCAGCCGCCAGGAAGCATCATTATTATATTGCAGTCCGGGCGGACACCTTTCCAGACGGAGCACATACCGTGACCTATTCTGCCAATACGCTGGACTTTCTGCCCCATGTTCCTGACAGGACTGCCTCGCCGCTTCTTGAGGCTCTTGCCTTAAAAAACACTACCACGTGCGCCAGGTTTCATGCCTCTTTGCCTGGCTATCAAAAAACGCCCCTGCATTCCCTGGACAGCCTTGCCAAAAGCCTGGGGCTAAAAAAAATCTGGCTCAAGGACGAGTCTTCACGCTTTGGCCTGGGCGCCTTCAAGGTCCTGGGCGCAAGCTATGCCATTGCAAGGCAGATGGCCCAAAGGATGGACCTTGCACCATCAGCAGAGCTTACTCTGGACGTTCTGACAAGAAATGCAAACCGGCTTAATTTCTCCATGGAATGCATTACTGCCTCAGACGGCAACCACGGCTGCGCCGTTGCCTGGTTCTGCAGGCTTCTGGGCCTCAGGGCCACGGTGCTTCTGCCAAAGGGCAGGGCCAAGCTCAGGGCCGCAAGGATACGGGCCCTTGGCGCCACTGTGGAAATAATAGACGGCAGCTATGACGATGCGGTTTGCGAGGCAGACAGCAGGAGCAGAAAATCCGGGGCAGTGCTTGTCCAGGACACGGCCTGGGACGGCTATGAGGAAATACCGCTGGACATCATGCGCGGCTACTGCACCATAGTGCATGAGATAGTGTTTGCAATGCTGTTTGAGACGAAAAGGCGCCCCACCCATGTCTTTTTGCAGGCAGGGGTAGGGAGCTTTGCCTCGGCTGTCTCAGCCTGCCTGGATTCCGTCTTTCCGGATATGCCCAAAGTCATCGTCGAGCCCCGCAAGGTATGCTGCCTGTATGAGACGGCCAAAGCCGGCGACGGCAGGCTGCACAGCATCCAGAATGCTGAGGAAACCTGCATGACAAGCCTCTGCTGCGAAACGCCCAGCAGCCAGGCCTGGGAAATACTGCGCCGCACGGCCCATGGCTTCAT
>CAVJEZ010000143.1:0-5517 GCA_963648625.1 Odoribacter splanchnicus | reverse complement strand
TGTTTTTATAAGCAAAAGAATCTGAAGGAAGCATAGCAAGATATTTATAACCGTTCTCTCGTATAAGCTTTAAACAATCATCAGTTGCAAAATCTTTGTCAAGTATAACGCCTTCAATTTGTATATTAGAAGAAGATAACAGATTTTTTATTTCTTCAAATGCTCTTGAATCAAGTTTACTGCCATTATTCAAAACATATGTTACAGGACTTCCATTTGAAGTTACTGCCCATATATAGCTATAATTTTTAGCAGGATTATGAGAGGTTGAGTTTCCATTTTCAGCAATTTTACTATGTTGCAAATTGCAGTCATTATTAGAAAGACCAACACAAAGCCATACACTGTTGCAACCAGATTTTTGACAATTATTAAGCAAGTCTATCTTAAAATTATGAATTGAATCTGAATCTATATCATTATTAAAAAAGTCATTATAAAAATCATCATCGTTTCTATTCTCTGAAAATATTAACTTGTCTCTTGTAAAATCTGACATAATGCAATTAGAAACAGTTTTTTCATAAGTACAATACATAGCATAGTCTAAAATTGCATTAGTTTTAAATATGCCAAAGTATTTCTGAAGTCTTTGATACAGAGCACATTTATGCGCCACGCTAAGAAAAAGACCATACAATCCAGTGCTTACCATACTGGTTTTTAATTTTTTCTCACCATAGTACTTTCTCCAAAGATCAGGATAGATGCATTTGAAGGTGGTGTTAGGATGCATTGTCGTCTTGGAGGTAGCACGGCCTATAACAAGCTGCTCGCGCTTTCCATCGTCTTTGGTTTTGACGACGATAACGCGGCCAGTTGAACAGACTAATGCAAAATCGGGGACGGGAATTTCTTCCAGCTCTGTATATATATGACTCATAAATACTCCCTAAAAACTTGCTTACCAAACAAGCAAATTTTGTACAATATCTTTAGCAATTTTGCAAGAAAAAAAATCAGACAACTACTTGTTGTAATTTCAAGTAGTTGCCTGCTGTCTATATTGGATGTTTTTATCTGTTGTTTTTTTCAGCATGTTTGCCGTCTGGCGGAAATTCACGAATTTATCGCAAATTTAGCGCATAAGGTTCATCAGATCTTCCTCTGTAAGGCTCTTCACTGCGCTTTCAGTGCCTTCAAGGAAGTCTGAGGCAAGCTCGCGCTTGGTGCCATGCAGCTGCAAAATCTTTTCCTCCACAGATCCGCGCTGGATCATGCGGTAGATGGTAACCGGACGCTTCTGGCCTATGCGGTGGGCACGGTCAGAGGCCTGGTCTTCCACTGCCGGGTTCCACCACGGATCCAGATGGATAACATAGTCAGCGGCTGTCAGGTTAAGTCCTGTACCGCCTGCCTTGAGGGAAAGCAGGAACACGTCCCCCTCGCCCTTCTGGAAGGCAGCCACGCTGGCCCTGCGCTCCTTTTCAGGAGTTGAGCCGTCCAGGTACTGCCATTTGATGTGCTTCTCGTCCAGGGCCTCGCGTATCTGGGCAAGATAGGTGGTAAACTGGCTGAATGCCAGCACCTTGTGGCCGGATGCTATCAGGTTTTCAACAAGCTCAAGGAAGTGCTCTGTCTTGGAGCTTCTCTTTTCCAGGGCCATCATGTCCGGATCCGCCAGCCCGGGGTGGCAGCAGGCGCGGCGCAGCCTGGTAAGCTCGGCCAGGATGGCTATGCGGTTGGACCCGCCCTCCTTCTTTGGCTGCGAAAGCTTCTCTACGGCACTGGCACGCAATGTCTCGTAGAAGGCTATTTCCTTCTCATTTGGCTCCACAATGATGTTCTGCTCAGTCTTTTCAGGCAGCTCATCCAGCACGACGCCCTTCAGGCGGCGCAGAAGGAAGGGCCGGACAACGGCTCTCAGCGATCGGCTGGAGCTTGTACCAGGGGCTGCCGTGCCATACCGTTTGGAGAAGCTCTCCCAGGATCCCAGAAGCCCGGGGTTGATAATATTGAAAAGGCTCCACAAGTCGTCGATGCGGTTTTCGATAGGCGTGCCGGTTAGTGCAAGACGAAAATCTCCCTCAAGCTTGTGGGCTGTCCTGGCACGCTTGGTCTGGGCATTCTTCATGGCCTGTGCTTCATCGAAGACAATCATGGACCAGACACGGGAGCAGAGTTCCTGCTCCACATTGGCAAGCAGCCCGTAGCCCACGATGAGCACGTCATTGGCATCGAGGGAATCAATGACCTTCTGCCTGTCTGTCAGCCCCAGCCTGTACACGGAAAGGCTGGGCGCAAAACGGCTGATTTCCAGTTCCCAGTTGGCACAGACAGAGGTCGGGGCAACAACCAGGCAAGGGCCTTTGGCAGCCTGGTTAAGCATGACAGCTATGGACTGGACGGTTTTGCCAAGCCCCATGTCATCGGCAAGGCAGCCGCCCACGCCCCATATGGCCAGGCGCTGCAGCCATTCATAGCCTTCACGCTGGTATTCACGCAGATCTGCCATGAGCATGGCTGGCACCTGTGGCTGGACAGCAAAGGCCTTGTGCATACGCTCAAGGGAATGCTTCCATGGCTTGTCTGCAATGATCTCCATGTCCTCCAAAGCCTGCTCAACTGTGCCGCATGCCAGGGCATTGACCTGGATATTGTCCTTTTTCCCTTCCGCCGCAACAAGCTTCAGCTTGGAGAGCCTGCGCCGCAGGTCATCAGTCAGGGCGACATATTCGCCATCGCCAAGAGCCACAAAGCGGCTACCCTTCAGTGAGGAAATCAGCTCCTTCAGGGACAGCATTCTTCCTTCATCAAGCTGTACCTCGCCTGTAACGTCAAACCAGTCCTTGCGAACGGCCCGCAGGATTTTGACGCTGACTTTTGAAATATCAACAGATCCGGCCAGGCTTATCTTGCGCCCCTTGGGCCACTCAACCACATTTGGGACACCGCAGTTCTTCAGTTCTTCCAGAAGATTCAGCAGTTCCTCAGGATCACCGCTTGCCCAGTGTGTCTCTTCCAGATTGGAAGCAAACACAGGACAGGCAGCCTTCAAGGCGTCAAAGGCCTCCTGCTCTGCCGCAAAATCACGTCTGACGCGGACAGTTTTGGAAAAACCGGCTGTCTCCTTGCGTTTTCCGCTGCGCCCGGACTTGCCGACCGCTGCATCGTCCAGGGGGACGGATGTCAGTGCCTCCTCAGCGCCCTGGGCAATCGGGAAAAACATGGTTCCCGGCTTCCCAAAGGGACGCACGCCTACATACGCTGCAAAGCCGGCCGGAGTCTGTTCTATCTGCACTACCGGGGTAGAGACGGCCTCGGCCTCATCTGCCTGCAGGCTGTCAACACGTACAGGAATGGTAAACTCTGCTCTGGTCAGGGACAAAACACGCGGAAGCTCGGACCTGGGAAGTGTGAGCCCTTTCGAAACAAGCTGTGTCAGGCGCATCTCGCGGTCAGAGAGTTTATAGTAGGTCAGGACACCGTCCTTGTACTGATAGTAGGTCCTTCTGTCCTGGCTGTATTCCTGCATCATGTCCGGCAAAACAATATCGATGGTATTTTTTCTGCCCTCTTTAACGACAAGCTCAAGAGTCCCTTTTTGCAGTTTTACAGGCACAAGCTCATCGGTACTCGCATCAAAGTCCTTATAAACATAGAGCTGAGTGTGCCCTTCCAGATCCTGACAGCAGAATCTCAGCCACAGGACATAGCTGTCGTACCATGATTTGGGCCTGTGAATATGGGAGGCCACACGATTATCCGTGACCGTCAAAAAATCCATGTTCGGCCCTCTGTCAGCAAAGCGCTTCAGTCCCACAATGCGCGGCTTGCTCCAGCCTCTGGCGCCAAGCTGCTGCATATAGGGATCCAGTATATCGCGCTTGGGATTCAGAACATAGATCATACGCTTGGTTACGGTCTCTTCATTGCGGGCCAGCTCCTCAATGGCGAGGAACCGCATCATCCACGGCTCCATTTCTTTCACAATATGCGTGCAGTTGATAAAATCCGCCGGCACACTGTCATCTCTCTGCCATATCTCTTCTTCAGGAGAAATCTCTGCCATGATATCTTTGAAAGCACGGTAAAGGAGATGATAGTTTCTTATCTCAAGACATATTTGTAGCAAAAGTGTTTTGGTGTGATCCCTTGAATAGACATAATAATCAAGGCGGGCACAGGTACCCAGATAGATGAGCCTGGATAAAAGATTTTCATCATATTTTGCAGCTGTACTCCCCTCCTCAAGCTTGTTTTTGGCAGCACGTTCATCGCCTTTGCGCAATGCGTCCAGTGCCAGGACTGCGTACATGCCGCTAACTGCCCTGCTGCGAAATGCTTCTTTTTCGGTGTGTGTCTTGATGGTCCGTTCCGCGCTTGCACGCATCTCGGACAGATCGCTCTCATCTCCATACACCAAAAAGGCCAGGGCGCAGACAAGGCCGATGATACCCCCCGTATTCAGCGGAAGACGCATACGCTTATGCCTGCGGTACAGGGCATAGAGTATTTTCGCCTGCGTCAGGGCCTCTTTATCGCCCATGAACAACAGTATGCAGGTCAGGGCTGTCAGGCGGTCTGTCTCATCCTCAAATGCAGGGGTACCTTCCCATGGCTTCTCACACAGCTCCCTGGCTTTTTCAACATCCCCCTTCCAAAAGAGTATTAGGGCCTTAAAGCCTCGCGATACGGGAATGTCATCCGAAAAGTCCCGGTCTGCCCCAAACAGGCTACCCAGTACAGGATGAAGCACACCTTCCCACATGACGGAGTGTACCATATAGATGAGAAGAGCTTTCTGGATTGCCGGCCTGCGGCTTGTGAACCAGTCTGCATTGAAATCGCAGTTGCGTATAAAGCTGGCCAGCTTTTCTTCTGCACCATCCACCTTGCTGACACGCTTTGCCCTGTCCAGAAACAGCTTTTCGTCATTCTGGAACATGGCACTTACCACAGCCGTCATAAGGCGGTCCCGATTGGTTAATCCTTCTTCATCAAAGTCTTCTTCTACAGACGCTATCAGCTCCTTGTTTTCTACAGCGTCACAGCAGGATACAAAACGTATATACGGACTCATCTTGTGCACATGGGCGTATCCGAGATACACATTAGTTTGCCTACGTATTTCGTCTGTCTTGTAATACCCTGTGTATTTTAATAGCTTGCGTATATACTCCGGTATTTTACTATACACATACTTGTCATCATCAGTGCAATTGCATTCAACTGTTGACAATGCATCACAAGCAAGAAAATACTTCTCTGCCTCTTCAAGTGAAGATACTTTCTTAGCCTCTTCATCCTGTGTCATTTTCTTGGCCATATACTGCCCCGCTATATAGATTCTGCCAGCAAAAAAAGAAATAGAGAATACCAGATTCTTTTCAATTCCTATCTACTGAAAATTACCTGCTCTGACAATAAGTACCATTTACGCCTGGCCGGCATTACAGTGGGTCAACCTCCGGGGCATGCCGCCGGCTTTTGTACTGCTGTTTCCCAGCAGCTGTAAAAAGCCCATTATGATTTGACAAAGCCCCCTATTATAACTACTTAATTTTTGTTTTCCCG
>CAVJEZ010000142.1:0-5570 GCA_963648625.1 Odoribacter splanchnicus | reverse complement strand
GGCAGAGGGAGCGGTAGAGCTGCGTGTTTCTTGCTCCTGCGCAGTCTGCCGCATGGGCAAATATGACATGGAACTCGTCCCCGTTCATGCGTCCGGCATAGCGCACGCCCGGCGCCTTTTTTGAGATAACGACACAGGTGTCGCTGAGATGCCTGGTCAGGCACCGGGTAGCCAGATCCATATGGGGGCCCGGGACTGTCCTTCTCTCTGTTCGTCTTTCTGTCCTTCCCTGCATCCTGCTTTCCTCCCCGTATTTGTCTCTGTATTTCATGGCCTTTATGCCTGCCTCTCCCTGTACCCGTGCATCCTGTCCAGGCCGGATCGTCCGGCCACAGGGCAGTAGTGCCTCATTTCAGGTACAGGGACTGGTTTTTCCTGCCAGGAAGCCGCCGGCAGCGTCTCGCAGCTGTTGAAGGCTGCGCCAAGGCTTCCGCCAGGCCCTGCCTCCATAATGGCCCCGTCCCTGCCGCCACGGGCTGCCAGGGCTTCAAGGGCAGCATCCCCTGCATTCTCTGCAGAAGCCCCGCTGCATGAAAAGCGTTCCATGAAGCGCCCTGCCATGCGTTCGGCTTCCTCCCTGCCGGCAAGGCCCAGGACAAGCATGTCCTTGGGCAGGGCCTGCTTCTTCAGGGCCGGGCACGGGGCCCCGCACTTGAAAAACATCTGCAAAAAGCGCTCTATCCTGCTACGTACCACCTCAAGTTCCGCCAGTATTTCGCGGACGTCCTCGCCCTCCTCAAGGTGCCCTGCCAGGCGCGTCATGGTTATAAGGTTGTTGCGGCAAAAGCCGTCCCTTTTGAAAAGCACTGCAATTTCGCTGCCGGTTGCACAGGGCGGCAGTCCCATCCATATTGTGACATTCTCATCCGCCTCGCGGTGCGCCAGAAGGCAGCTTCCGGCAGAAAGGGGCGGACACCAGGACACCTTGCTTCCTGGTCCGGCCAGTGCAATCCGGCCGCTGGCAAGACGGACCATGACAGGGCCTGTCCCCGGGCCTGTTCTCTTTGCCGGAAAGCACGGCTTGTCCCTGTCCCTGGTATTTTTCAGGACCGTGTCCAGCGTATTCCAGAGTCTCCGCATATGGAAAACTCCCTGCAGTCTCATGACTGCTCCTCATGACTGTTCATGGGTTTCGTGCATGTTTCAGCGTTGCGTTACAAGGTTGACTAAACGACAAAGTCCCCAGCCGGAAAAAAAGCCCATGCGGCAAAGCCGGATGCCTGCCGCAGGGTGCAGACAAAGACCGCCCCCTGCCGGGGCGTCCAGCCTGTATATGAAGCCTGGCAGCATCAGCAGGATGCCGCAGGCAGAAAGTGTCCTTATGCGCTTCCTATGCGCTTACCGAATACCAGCGCACCCTGCCCAGCACGGCAAAGCGGTCCATATCCTCCTGCGGAATGATAATGGGCCTGTGCAGGGGATTTTCAGAGCACAGGGTGACATGGTCCTGGCTCAGCTGTATGCGCTTCACCAGAATGGAGTCTATATAGCGTACTACGTATATCTTGCCGTCAATGGGATAGAGCCTGGCGTTGTCCGAGGTGTCCACCAGCAGGGTGGAGCCGTCGCTGAACAATGGCTCCATGGAATCGCCCATAACGTCCAGGAAATAGCATCTGGAAGCATCCACGTTCAGGCGCTGCAGCATGGTCCTGTCCATGGCCCTGATGCGCTCGCACTGCCCGTCTCCTGCAGAGGGCAGGTACTCGCCGGCGCCGGTCATGCCGTTGAAGACCGGTATGTACTCGACGCCGTCGCTCCTGCCTTCGGGATAAAGGACGGATATGCCCAGCTTTTCCAGCCAGTCCAGGACAATGCCCGCCCTGGGCTCGGCCCCCTTGAGGAACTTGTAGAGTATGGTCGCCCTGCTGGGCTCCAGGCTGAGCTCCTGGGCCATTTCCCTGGCTGTGGCAAAACGCCTGCCGGGCCCTATGCGGTCGCGAAAGAATTCCCGCAGCCTGTCGATGCTGGCACAGGACGTTTCCTGCTGCTGTCCGGTCTGGCTTTCCATAAACATCTCCTTGAAACCATGCGGCAGCACAGCCTTGCTGCATCCGCTGCCCTCTGGCAGGGCAGGATCCGGGGTGCGGGAACATTGTGCTATACCGTTAGCGAATTCGCAATTTCTAAGTACCGTATTCGCTATTCAGTGTCAACACATTCCTTGACCGGCGTCCCTGTCTTTATCATAACAACTTAATATTATTATTCTTTTCCTCCTGAAAGCCTTTCAGCTGCCTTCTGTTTCCTGTTTCACCATTTTCCGTTTCCGGCATGCCTCTGCCCCATGGCAAGCTGCCTTTCCAGGGCGTCATCGGAGCGGGAACCTGTAGCACTGCCTCCAGGCCTGCGGCCGTATCCCCTGCCTGCCAGAAGCCCCACTGCCGAGCCGGCTGCAGCAAAAGGCACAATGCGTCCTGCAGCCGCCTCCATGGAATGGCGCCCGTGCTGCATGGCCTGCTCTGCCCCCATGTCGCCAAGGCTGGCTATGAGCTGTCCTGCCCAGCGGATGATGCGGTCAGGCATGACAGTGATGAGCGTAAAGACCTTCCAGGTGAAGAGGCCTGTCACAAGGCCGACCAGTATCACCGTGGAAATGCTGGCCGTAATGCCCCAGCCCGATGTCCCGAAGCCTCCTGCCGCAAAGGCCGCCTCCTGGGAGTCAAAGAAGGGCACAAGCAAGGCGCCCATGCAGCTTCCCGAGACAGAAAGCATGACCATGCACAAAAAGAAGGACAGGACCAGCAGGGCCGGCCTTAGGAGCACGCTTAGGAACAGGGCATAGCCTGCCCTGGCCGATGCGCCTGCAAAGCCGTCGCCTTCTGGCATGCAGTGTGCCACAAGCCACACAGGGCAGGCTGCCAGGGCCTCAAGGCAGAGCACAAGCCAGCCAAGTATGGCCGCAACCCAGGCCAGAAACGGCAGCATGGGCAGCATGTAGGCATAAAACCAGCAGACAAGCCACAAGGGTGCTGCCAGGCAGAGGGCAATCTTGCCAGCCCAGTCCAGGGCGCCGGAAGCAGTCTCTGACACCGCGGCTGCCACAGGATTGCGCACCAGGGCTCCCAGCCCGCGGCTGGCCACGCTCAGGCCCACATAGGCTGCCACGGCGTTCTCGCAGACATTCATGACCACCCTGGACGCCCTGACCACGTTGAAGACAAGATCATGCCCGGCTATGACCTGGACAATTCCTGTGCCCACGGCCTTGTCGTCCAGGGCAAATTCGGAAATGGCATGCGATGCGCCTGAGAAAAAGCTGCCAAGGCGCCCGCCAAGGCCGCCCTCTTCCTGCACTGCGGCCTGCTCTGCGCTGTCCAGGGACAGGGTGCCGCTGACAGGATTGCCGCCCTGCCCTGACGTGGCAAGCTGGCCTGCCCTGATGCCAAGCTCCCTGGCAATGCCAAGGGCCCTCTCAAGGTCCGGGTTCATGAAGTCGGCCAGGGCCTCTGTGTTGACAGGCACGGCCTCGGTCCTGTCCTGCATGGCTTCCACGCTGTCTGCGGCAAGCTTTGCCAGGGTCCAGTAGTACGAGCCCGCCATCCACCATCCCTGGCTGGCAGCATCCTGCACATAGCGGGCCAGCCGGCCCTGCCTGTCGTTCATGGCATTCTGCACCGCTTCTTTGAGGGACGAGGACACGGTCTCCTGGTACAATCTGGCAAGCCCTCCCAGATCGCAGGCTTCATAGAGGTTGGTGCCGTCTGAGGCCAGCGCCCTGGCAACGCTCTCTTCTGTTGCCCTGTACAGGGCCCCGCCTGGCGCAAGGGATTTTGCCAGGGCCTCTGAGGCGCCGCGCACAGGTGTCGAGACATGCATGCCGCCCATGTCCCCGAAATGCAGGGCCGGATTCAGCGTCATGCCGTAGCCGTCGTCGCCGCGCAGATTGGGACAGTGGAGCAGCCTTGGCAGCTCCAGGCTGATGCGGTAGCGGTTTTTGGACCAGCCCTCGTACTCCCTGCTGTCCCCTTCGGCAAAGGCACAGCGCTCCTGCTCGCGGAAATACTTTTTCAGCACATGGTGCTCCATGAGCACAGGCAGGACCCTGGCTGCGGAAACGGCAGTGACAGGCTGGCTTCTGGCCAGGACCGTCCCTGTCTTTGAGAGTTCCTCAAGCCCCGAGCTCCACATGGCATCGGCAAACTGCACGCTCAGGCCGATGCAGCCCAGCATCAGCATCTGCATGGCATTAAGGCCGTTGAAGACAGGCGTCACTGCGCCCAGGGCAAAGGAATAGCGTACAGGTATCCAGGCATTGGAATAGCGCCTGCCGGCTATGCCCTGCCCGTCCTGAGCCGCTCCCAGCGTGGCCGAGAGCGTCGTCAGGATGAAGAGCCAGGCAGCGACAAGCGCACAGCAGCAGTTCAGGACACCGAAAAGGCTGAAAAGAAGCTCTCCCAGGACGCCCGGGGATGTCCCAGACTGGGCGGCCAGGCTGTGCCAGCCACTGCCAAAGATGGCATTCAGGACCTGTACGGAAAGATCGGTCTCCATGAGTCCGCCCAGCGAGGCAAAAATACTGTCAGCCATACAGGCCCTCCTTTTTTATCTTGTTTCATTGCCTGCATCCGGGTTTTCAGGCAGGCTACATTGAAAAGTGCGTGGAATAATACGCAGTCATGCGGTCAGGCGGTATTTTTCGGGATCTGTTCTTTCCGGCGGCAGCGCTTCCTGCACCCTGCAGGGGAAAGCCAGGCAGCAAAGGGCACAAACTGCCTCCTTTGCAGCACGGATCTGCGCCACAGGGAAGAGAGCAGCAGCAACAGGCCTGCCAGGGCCATGCTTGCGGATGCGGCTACGGCAAGGATGCGCAAAAAGGCTGCGGGCACGGGAAGCAGGAACGCTCCTGCCATGGCGCAAAGCGATACGGCAAAAAGCAGGAGGCCGCACAGGGCTTCCCTGGCAAGGTTTTTGACGGCACAGGGAAGATCGTCTTCCGCAAGCCCCCAGGAAGCGAGAACAGAGGCAAAGGAGCTGTTGCAGAGCTCTTCCTCATGCAGAAGGTTTGCATGAAACAGGGCCTTCAGGCGCTGAAGCATACCCTG
The DNA here is from genome assembly GCA_963648625.1 of Odoribacter splanchnicus. Classification (GTDB taxonomy): domain Bacteria; phylum Desulfobacterota; class Desulfovibrionia; order Desulfovibrionales; family Desulfovibrionaceae; genus Desulfovibrio. Next base: position 525 of record CAVJEZ010000142.1, on the reverse strand, counting down.
CCCTGCATGCTGAGACCCTGCATCAGGAGCATCCTGGACAGAAGCGCCTTTGGCAAAATCCCCTGCCGTATAGCGCACAAAGGCAATGCCGGTCCCAAGCCCTGTCAGCCGCAAAAGGGCGCTGCCTGCCTTGTGCAGAAAGGATGTGCCTTCCCCGGCACGGGCGTTTTTCAGGTGCCATCCCATACTCTTCCTCCCTGGGTTTTTGTTCTGGTTTCTGATGTCTGGTCTGATGAACGGTTTACAGTGGTCTGATGTCTTCTGCTCAGGTGCGCTGGCAAAGGCTGTTTTTCTGCCTGCCCCGCACCTTTTCAAAGTCAGTGCGCGGATAGTGCCACTCTGTCCTTGTCTTGTCAATATCTTTTTTTGGTATTCAAAAATTAATAATATAATATATGGACAGCCTGGCGTATATGCGCGCACAAAGCAGACTGCCCTGACAGGCTGTTGACAGGCAGTTATTTGCAGGGAACAGCCATTTCCTTTTGCAGGCTGATATAATTCTGCGCTTCCAAATGGTATCTG
>CAVJEZ010000141.1:0-5584 GCA_963648625.1 Odoribacter splanchnicus | reverse complement strand
CTGCATGTTTGCAGGGGGAGCATCCTTGGGATGCTCCCCGCTGCAGTGCATTAACCAGGCAGAGCCCCGTACTTTTTGCGAGATTACTGCTGAAAGCTCCTGGAATGAATTTGGGCAATTGGCCTTCATGCCTCCTGGCGTCTGCTGAGCACGGCGTCAGAGGCGTGATGCCACTGAATGCCTCAAAGGAACAGGTGGTCTGGTCGTGCGTGCTTTGCAGATTCTGGAATTGAGCATGCAGTATGAAAGCCTTCTGTGAGGCCAGTGCAGAAAACGGCTGATGGCCGCAAAAACAACACACAGAAAGGAGAGGAAAGTATCTGGTCAGCAGAGAAACAATAGAGCAATTGGACGCATTTAGTTTCAATCCCATAAACGATGTTGCGTTCAAGTATATTTTGGGCAGTGAGGACCGCAAGCAGATTACTTTGGCTTTTTTGAATGCTGTCCTGGAACCATCGTTTAACCGCTCTATTACAGAGCTCAAGTTTGTGCCGGTTAAAATGTATCCGGTATGCGATTGTTGTGAGCCGACCAGGCTGGATGCTGTCTGTACCCTGGATGACAAAGAATCAATATGTCAACGCAAACAGGTCTACCTGGCAAGCGCAGCATCATTTTTTGAAAGCAAATAAACGCAATATTGATTCAGGCTGGTTCCTTCAACTTTGGCATGCTCTATATCCTGCTTTATTGGTAGAGGGTAAATATGCCAAGCGCAGGAGAGATTGAATGGACGCATCAGAAATCAAGTCAATTTTGGAAATAGGTGAAACAATCGGCGTCGAGTTTAAGCGTTGTGGAAACAGAATAGGGAATGATGTCTATGAGACTGTTTGTTCTTTTCTGAATCGTTTTGGCGGTATGCTTTTCCTAGGAGTTCTCGATGATGGGACAGTCGTTGGTGTTCCTGATAAAGCTGCTTTTGATTATGTTAAAAAAATTATAAGCTGTGTTAGCAATCCGTCTCTTTTTTCTCCTACTGTATATCTATCTCCAAAAATAATAGAGTATGAAGGTAAGAAAATTATTTATATAAATATTAATCCTAGTCCTGAGGTGCATAGTTACAAAAAAAATATATATGATCGTATCAATGATGCCGATGTCAAAATAACGTCAACGGCACAGATAGCACAGATGTGCATCCGTAAACAGCATATTTATACTGAGCGTAAAATTTTTCCATATGTCGGCATGGAAGATTTGCGGATAGACCTGTTGCCCATGATCAGAATCCTGGCAGCCAATAATAGTGTGAAGGAACATTTGTGGAGCAAGATGTCAGACGAGGAGCTCTTGAAAAGCACACGTCTGTATTGCAAAGATCCTGTTACCGGCGAGGCAGGTTTCAATTTGGCAGCCGTTATGCTGCTAGGGAAGGACGATGTCATAATGGATGTCGCACCGGCATATGTGACAGATGCTCTTCTCCGCAGAGATAATATCGACAGATACGATGATCGCGAGCTAATTAAAACAAACCTTATAGAGAGCTATGACCTGCTCATGGAATTTTCCAGAAAGCATTTGCCAGACCCATTTTTTCTGGAAGGGACGCAGCGCAGAAGTCTTCGGAGAATTATTGTCAGGGAGATGATTGCAAACACATTGATCCACAGGGAGTACACTAGCTCTTTTCATGCTAAATTTGTGATTGAAGAAAAGCGTATGTATGTGGAGAATGCGAACAGGGCTACACAGAACGCAATCTTAACGGTAGACGATATTGAGCCTAACTCTAAAAATCCTATTATTGCGGATTTTTTCAGAAATATCGGCTATGCTGACACATTGGGTTCCGGAGTAAGGAATCTTTTCAAATACTGCAAAGTTTATGGAGGTGGGGATCCCCAGTTCATTGAGGGGGATATCTATAAGATTATTGTTCCTTTGAAGGACCGTTTTCCAGAGATAGAGAATCGGGGGAGTTCTGTTGCCACCCAATCGGACACCCAGATCGGCACCACCCAGATCGGCACCACCCAATCAGGAATAAAAGCAGAGGTTGATAACCTGATATGTACTGTCATTTTGCAGGATCCATACCTTTCCCAGAGCCAGATTGCGAGTAAAGCCGGACTGAATGTCAACACAGTCAAGTATTATATACGGAAAATGCAATCGCAGGGCGTACTCGGAAGAAAAGGAAACAGCAGAAAGGGATATTGGAAAATTCTTCGATAGTGTCTCAGTGGCAAGGCTTGATCGCAGCATGTTCTTTGGATACTTATTCCTCCCGAAGCAGGACAGCCCCGTCAGGGCTGTCCTGTGAGCCAATAAGGAATTTAGCGGGGGACGACTCATATGATGGGTGACACTACTGTAAAGCCGGATGCAGTCAGCAAGCCGGCCGACATTATGCTGTACGAAATGGACGGCGTCAGCGGCGTGCTGCTTCTGAACGCCCAGAAGGAGCCGGTGCTCTGGATGCGCGGCGAGGCCTTGCAGAACCTTGAGCTGCGCCTCAACATGCAGCCCATGAAAGCCTTCTTTGATGCGGCCAAAAAAGCCGCCCAGGAAAACAAGGCCCAGACTCACTAGTCCTGCCCCAGCAGGCTGTACTGGTCCTTCACCTCCTGCGACACCCTGTCAGGCGATATCCAGCCGTCCTCATAGAGCGCCATCTCCAGGGCATTGACTGCCTCTGTGACGTGGGGCTCCCTGATGCCGTCGGCCATAGGATCCATGGCTGCCAGGGTCTTTTCTGCCGTGTAGTGGGCCCAGGCGCCTGCAATTTCCGGCCAGGCTGTCCTGCGCCCCATGTTGTTGCAGAGATAGAAGAGCTGCCTGTTCACGGGCTTCAGCCAGATAAATTCAGCCGTGGCCAGGATGCCGCGCTTCCTAGCCTGCTCATAGAGGGCCAGAAGCGCCATGTCCTGCCAGCAGCCGTGCCGCAATACAGCCTGCCTTGTCCCCTTGTCTTCAAGGGCCTCCTGCACAGCCTTTTCAGTCTCCTTGTCCATATGGCTGTCAATGCAGTAGCCATGCCCCTTGGTGCCGGCATGGAAAAAGGGAAACGTCCTGCACAAACCTGCTTTACTGGCAGGAACCGGCGCCCTGAATGAGAGGCTCATTTCGTCAAGCATCCTTTGCGCCATCCCCTTTTTGTCTGCAGCAAAAAGCGCCCAGGCGCCGGCAAGCTTTTTTAAGTACGGCGGGAGCGCCTCATAGCCGCGCCAGGGCGTGGCAAGCTGGGCTGCATAGACTGCATATGCCTTTTCCCTGTCCAGCATGAGCCCTTCCTCGCTGCGCCCGAGCCAGGGCGAGTCGCATCTTGCAAGGTGGTCGTCTCCCAGAAGCTCGCCCGCAGGAACAGGCTGTGGCGGATTAGCCGGCGTGAGCAGAAGGCCGTATATGGCAGCAATCTGCACCGGCTGCCTTGCCGCCATCCAGGGGCCGCTGTCCAGCGGCTCATTCAGTATGCCGCCAGGCCAGTTCAGGGCCGGCGCAATGCACGGTGCAAAGGGCTTGTTTTCCTGCAACAGCGTGCGCATGGTCATGGTGCGCCTGCAGACATCGGTGACAGAGAGCCTGCGGCCGGCATAGATCAGAAAGAGCAGAAATGGTATGCCCAGCCCATACGCATACCATCTTGAGACGGACGTATACGCCTGCCAGGCAAAGGACAGGGTGTCATACTTTTCAGGCAGCGACGCTAATGCCTCTGCCGCACGGGCAAAACGCCCGCCTGCAAGCGAGAGCGGCCCCAAAAGCAGGCGGCTTGCAGCAAAAAGCATGTCGCAAAGCGCCTTTTCGTACAGGGAGAGGATGAGCCCTGCCAGGCATGCCAGGACAAGAAAGACAATCATGCATCCCGGCACGCCTGTTTCACGGGGTGGTTTTGGCTGCTGCATACTCTTCCTACAGGGCCCGTATCAGGTAGCGCACGGCCATGTTTGCGGGGCGTATCTCCGCATCCGTGGGCACTGTCCTGGCCGAGCTGAAAAAAGCCTGGGCTGCCGTCCTGCTGGGCGCGCTCGCAAAGCCGGCAGTCTGCTTTGACTTGTTGAAGGAAAAGACGCCGCCCAGGGCCGCATTGACGGTATTGCCTACGCCTGAGGTGCCGCCGGCAGGAAGGGTTCCGTAGAGCAGGCGCATGGCATCGCCCTGCACGTTCAAAAGGCTTCCTGACTTGTGCACGGTAGCAGTTACGCCGGCTTCGGATCCGTTGTTCTGGCTGTGGCTCTGCTGGCCGTAGCCGCGCAAAAAGAGGCCGCGCAGGTCTGGTATGGTGGCCTGGCCGGCACCTGTCCCCGCGAGAACGGCTGTCAGCTTCGGGTATTGGTCCTTTGTTATGCTCTGCCCGTTGCATTCAAGCCATGAGGAGGCATTGTCAGGATCCTGCCCCACAGGCCAGGCAATGATGGTGCCTATGGGGACGTCTGCCGCCTTTATGGAAACAGAAACCTCTTCCGGCTGTATGGCTGTGGCGTCAATGGCGTATGCTGTTGTTCCTGGCATGCCCGTGACTAGGGCATTTGCTGCCAGAATGGCATACAAAAGGGCCCTGCCTGCGCATAGCTTCCTGGCGGTTTTTTTATGCTTTTGCATGTGCTTCCTCCCTGAAGGCAAAGTGTTATGACTGGTATGGCGGCCGTGGTATGGCAGTGCCGGCACGCCGCCATCAGCAGCAGAAGATCATGGCCCCGATGCCTCCTGCTGCAAGGAAGGGGCCGAAGGGAATGGCGCCTTTTGCGGCCAGGTCCCTGACAAAAAAGGCTTCCCGTGCCTTGGGGTGCGCGGCTGCCAGCATGGCCAGCAGGGACGCTGCTGCCACTGCCAGAAAGACTGCTCCCTGCGTGGCAAGGCCCAGGATGAAGGCAAGCTTTGCATCGCCGCTCCCCAGGGCCTCTGTTCCGTAGAGCTTAAGCCACAAAAGCCTGAGCATCAGAAAGAGCAGGCAGGCCAGGGACGCGCAGGCAAAGGCGCTCATAAAGGACCCCGGCAGGGCCCTGCTTCCCCCTGCTGCCAGCAGCAGTGCTGCCGCCAGTGCCGGAAGAAGCAGGCTGTCCGGCAGAAAGCCGGTGCGCCTGTCAGTCTCTGCGGCAAGGCAGAGGAAAAACAGCAGTGCATACTGCAAAAGAACATGCTGCAGCAGTGCAGCCTGCGGCAGTCCGCAAGATGCTGCCTTTGCCAGAAGGACGGCACAGGCAAGCCCCATGCCTGCCTCATAAAAGGCCGAACAGAGCGGAATCTTCCCTGCACAGTAGGCGCAGCGCCCCTTAAGCAGGACCAGCCCTGCCAGCGGCACCATGTGCCAGGCCCTAAGCTCCCTGCCGCAGTGCGGGCATCTTGACCGTCCAAATATGCTTTCGCCCCTGCTTATGCGCCCGCCCATGCAGGCAGCTGCCGAGCCAAGCACCGTTCCCAGGGCAAAGGCTGCGCAGATCCAGAAGGAAAGGGGCAGTGAGGCTGTGCTTCCTGCCGCAAGGGACGCGATGCTGTCCATAAATTCTGCCATCATGACCTCCCTGTATGCTGCATCCCTGCTGCCTTAAGGCAGTTATGCTGCACCCTTCTGATGTAGGCGCGCTGCCTTGCCGGCTTTTTGCTGTGATAGGCTCCTACCGCCTTCCAGGTG
>CAVJEZ010000140.1:0-5610 GCA_963648625.1 Odoribacter splanchnicus | reverse complement strand
ACCATAAAATACCAGACCAGCGGAGCCAGCAAAAGCCTGTAGACAGCAAAAGGCACAAGGGACATGCGGCCAACCAGGGCAATAAAGCCCTTGATGGCCAGCAGGGCTGAAAAGAAGGACACGGCAAAGCCGACGGCCATAAAGGGAATATCGGCGGAAGTGAACAGCGCATACGATTTCAGCATGTCATAGCCGGTAGCTGCCACCATGATGGGCACGGCTGCCACAAAGGAGTATTCGGCAGCCAGGCGCCTGGAAGCCCCTAAAATCATGCCGCCCATGATGGTGGAAGCAGAGCGGGAAAAGCCGGGCCACAGGGCCATGCACTGAAAGCAGCCGATGCCAAAGGCCAGCTTTGGCGTCATGTCGTCAAGCTCAGTGCTCCTGGCCTCATACGGACGGCGCTCCACTACTATCATCATGACTGCACCCACAACGAGCGCCATGGCAACAGTGGCAGGGGAAAAAAGATACTGCTTGATATAGTCATGGAACAAAAGGCCCAGGACGCAGGCAGGAATACAGGTCAGGACAAGCAGCCATATCCCGTACAGCCCTGAAAAGCGCTGCGCCGGATTGGGACGGAGCAGGCCCCAGAACCTGGGCCAGTACAACACGACGACTGCCAGTATGGCGCCAAGCTGGATGAAGACTTCAAAGACAGATTCTTTTTCTCCGACCAGGCTGAGCAAATCACCGACAATAATAAGATGGCCTGTTGAAGACACAGGCAGGAATTCCGTCAGTCCTTCCACAAATCCCAGGATGACAGCATACAAAAGATTGTCCACGAAAACCTCTGAAAGTACTATGATATGCAAAAGGCCGGAGAGAAATGCGCCCCGGACCCTGCGGCAGTGAGCAAGATCAGCAAAAGCAGGCCCTGAGTCAAGCCTTTAAGCCTGATGCCAGCATCCTGCCTGCCTCCCGCGGCCGGCAAAAGCAAAACTGCTTAAAGCAGGATGTTTGTTAAGATGCTTGCCCGCATCAGGCAATCAGGCTATAAAAGGCATGCCTGTCCTCTGCTTTGAGAGGATCCTTCCGACATACCTAAAGGAAAAGGAGCAATATTTATGGTTACGACTCCCTCTAACAAAACCAGAGAAGCCGTCAATTTCATCCTCGGCGAACTGAAAGACAAACCCGGTGCATCCCTGGACAGCCTCATTGACGAGGCAGGCATGCGCTTCAACCTGACGCCGCTTGACACTGAGGCTTTGACCCGCATTCTCAAGGACGAGACAAAATCAAAGTAGCGAAGCCTTAGGCACAAGGCATAGCCCTGTACTCTTTCCAGTACGTCATCCAGGCTTTCCTGCACCGGAAAGCCTGTTTTTTTTGTGCAGGAACAGGCTGTCCCAAAAGGCAGGAACTACTGGCCCCGCTCCATACTACAGGCTGCGCTCCATGTCACGGTCTATGGCACGCTGCTTGAGCGTCTCCCTCTTGTCATAGAGCTTCTTGCCCCTGGCAAGGGCTATCTCCACCTTGACATGCCCGTGGTGGAAATAGAGCTTAACAGGCACGACAGTGAGCCCTTTCTGCTCAACAGAGGCGGCAAAGCGCTGTATCTCCTTGGCGTGCATGAGAAGCTTGCGGTCCCTGTCCGGATCCTGCTCCACATAGCCGGCATTTTCATAGGGGGCAATGTGCAGCGAGGCAAGCCAGGCTTCCCCCTTTCGGAATTCCACATAGGAATCCTGGAAGTTTACCCTGCCGGCACGTATGCTCTTGAGCTCAGGTCCTGTGAGGGCAATGCCTGCTTCCAGAAAATCCATGAGCTCATAGAGATGCCTTGCCTTTTTGTTTAGCACTGTTCCAGGTGCTGTCTTTGCCTTTTTCATATATTGTTCCCATCAGATATGCATGCCGCACGTCACACAGCCTGCCTTTCAGCCATACTGGACGAGGTCATGAAGCTCAGCTCATGCCCCATCGTCTTCTGAAGCATTTCCCGCACCATGTGCTTGCAGGCAGGGATGTCGGAACTCATCACCACCTGGCTGGCCAGCTCGGTGCAGGCCCTGGCCTCAAGCTTGCGAATCAGGTGCTTGATGCCCGGCAGAAAGGCCGGCGACACGGAAAAGGCGTCAATGCCCATGCCCAGCATGAGCACCACGCCAAAGGGATCGGCGGAGAGCTCGCCGCAGGCGCTGACGCTGAGCCCTGCCCTGTGCCCTGAGTCAATAATGCGCTTCAGGGCGCGGACTATGGCCGGATGCATGCAGTCGCTTAAGTAGGCAACATGCCTGTTGTTGCGGTCAATGGCCAGCATGTAGTGGATAAGGTCGTTGGTGCCGATGCTGAAGAAGTCGCACTCGCGCGCCAAAGCATCGGTGATCATCATGGCTGCAGGCGTTTCCACCATGATGCCTAAGGGAAGCGTCCTTGCATGGGGAATGTGGCGCATGCAAAGCTCCTGGTCCACTTCCTGCAAGAGCCTTTTTACGGCCCTGATCTCTTCCACGTTGGTTATCATGGGTATCATGACAGCCAGCCTGCCGGAGACGCCTGCCCTGAGAAGGGCCCTGAGCTGCACCCTGAAGAGATCCTGGTTGCGCAGCGTATAGCGCACGCCCCTTAATCCCAGGGCAGGATTGGGCTCCTTAAACTGGGCCTGGGCCTTCATGAGCTTGTCTGCGCCGCAGTCCAGGGTACGGATGACGGTCTTGCCGGGAGAGCCCTGCACGACTTTTGTGTATTCCAGCACAAGCTCTTCCTCATCCGGAATGTTGTCGCCCATAAAGGCAAATTCCGTCCTGTAGAGCCCTATGCCGTCAGCCCCTGTTGCGGCCACTGAGGAAGCTTCCTCAGGCGTTTCTATATTGGCCAGGACGTCCACCCTGACAGCATCCACGGTATCGGCAGGCCAGTGCGCCATGCTGCTTGTGGCCCTGCGCCAGGAGCGGTAGTTTTCCGCCCTCTCCGACAGCCTCCTGCTGTCGTTCTCGTCCGGATCAATGAGGACATTGCCGGTAATGCCGTCAAGGATGACGCTGTCGCCCTCCTTTGCCGCCACCATGAGGTTGGTGACGCAGACAAGGGCCGGAATGTGCATGCCCCGCGCCAGAATGGCAGTGTGGGAGGTAATGCCGCCCTCATGGGTCATAATGCCTAAGATGCGGCCGGCATCAAGGTCCATGATGTCGGCAGGGGATATGTCCTCGGCAGCAAGTATAAGGTTGGAAGGAAGCTCTGCGCCATGCTCGGATCCTGAGAGCCTTTCCAGGATGCGCAGCCCGACGGCGCGGATGTCCTGGGCCCTGTCCTGCAGGTACGGATCCTCCATGCCCCTGAAGAGGTCGCAAAGCTCGTGCACCACCTGGCTCAAGGCCCATGAGGCATTGACAAGTTCCTGCTCTATGCGCTTGCCGGTTGACTCAACCAGCCTGGGATCCTTTGTCATGTCCTTCTGGACGGCAATGATTTCCCGGTATTCCTGCATGTCGTCAGGCACTTTCTGGCAGGCAAGGTCCAGATCGCAGGACACGGCGTCAAGGGCAGCCTGCAGCTTTTCCTTTTCCTGCTCCACCTCGGATGCGAGGATGCGCCGTTTTTCAGGCACGGGATCAGTGTGCAGAAAATGCACCGTCCCGAGCGCTATGCCCGGAGAAACCGGCGTCCCGTAGAGATGTGCCCTCGCCATCTGTCCTTCATCCCCTCCGATGCCTTTCAGGCAGAATAAAGCAAAAACCGCAAGAAAGAGCCAGGCCCTGCAAGACCGGCCCTACTTGTTCTCTTCCTTAAGATATGAGGCAATCATCAGCGCATCTTCCTGTGCATTCTGGCCATCTGCCTCTATGGTTACATCCTTGCCGCAGGACAGGCCCAGGGAGAGGATGTCAAGAAGGCTTGCGGCATCGGCTGATCCTGTCTCTGTCACAAGGCGCACGGAGGAAGAGCAGGCCTGGGCAGCCCTGGCAAGCCTGGCTGCAGGCCTGGCGTGCAGGCCGTTGGCCAGCTGGACTGTCAGCTGCAGGCTGGCAGAGGACGGGCTTGTCCCGGTCGTATTCTGGGTCATAAAGGTCGCCTCACTGACGGACAAAGGGGGGATAGGCGTGATGAACGAGAAAGCCTAGAACAATATAAAGAACTTCTGTTCATACAGGATAAACAGACACAATGCAAAAACCCACAGGACCACCCTTGAAATGTGCATCCTGCCCACAAGAAAGGAGGCAAGCGGCACAAAGAGCAGCAGGGAATATTTGAGAAAGAGCGGGCACTCCCAGTGTGTCGTGCCAAGCATCAGCCACAGCATGCAGGCAATGAGCACGCCGTTTACCATCTTGATGCGCTCTGTCCAGCTGACAAGGTCTATCTTTCTCAAGAGGGCCAGGCTGGCAATGCCATGCCTTAAGCAGTAGAAAAAGCCGGCCACCCGGAAAAGCCACAAAAGAAGCAGCAAAAAAAGCAGCAGGAGGGCAGCCTCGGCAACCATGCCCTGCAAAAGAAGGCATATGGAGACCAGTGCCCACATGGTGCGCAAAGCGCCGCTGAAAAAGCTGTCCCCGATGGCAGACAAGGTAGCGGCAATGGTCTGGCGCAGATCGGCAACCACAGACTCGGGCAGGCTGCCTGAGGCAACCTGTTCCTCAAGGTTCAGAAGCACGCCGGCATAGCAGGGCATCATGAAGGCATGCGTATTGGAATGGCCCCTGTATCTGGCAAAGGCCTTCTTTCTGGCAGCGGCATCAGGATAGAGGAAGCGCAGGGCAGGAGCCAGGATATAAACCAGGCCCAGCTGCTGCATGCCTCTGGCAGTAATTGCCGCATTCACTGCGCATGTCCTCAAAAGACAGGCCAGTGCCGGAAAAAGAGTGAGAATACGTGGCAAATGCTCTTACCTGTAGCGCTTCTTTGTCTGCAAAAAGCCCTGTTCCTTTTCCCTGTGCCTTCCGCCGCAAAACTGGCAGAAAGCACTCAGGAAGCCAGCCGCCAGGAAAAGCTGCCGGCAACCGGAAAAGCAGGACTGAAAGAATACGTCTGATACAGACGCCCCTTCCCCTGATGCAAAAGTGAAAGACATCACAAAGGAAAGGATGCCCACTTTTTACACGCAGTACCAGGCATAAGCAAGCCCCCTGAAAGTTGTGACAAAAGAATGCGCAACCCCTGCAAAAGCTGGCAGGAAGAGGATGTATGAGGGAATCTTCCTGCCGGGCAGGGCAGCATATGGGACTTTGCAAAGGAAAAGGAGGCATGACGTTTGCACATACCCTTATTAGGAACGGGGCTTTGTCATCTGCTAACAAGATACGGGCACATGAATGAACCGGTTTCCCTTGCTGTCTTGCGCTTTTCGTACTGTTCTTTGTACAGGGATTGCCAGCTATCCGCCATTAGCTTATAAACAAAACAGGCAAATGGTGCAGATATTGTTCTGCATCTACCATCAAAAGCTGACAATATACGGCTGTACAAAAGGAGAAAGAGCATGTCTGGTGTACGAATTAAAATTGGCGGACCATTTTTTCGTAGAATTCGTGAAAATTCAAACTATTACGCTGATAAAACAGCCTTTATAGAAGAATTCCTGAATGCAGAACCTCCCGAGGTTTCCCTCATCACCAGGCCGCGCCGCTTCGGCAAGACGCTGATGATGAACAT
>CAVJEZ010000139.1:0-5704 GCA_963648625.1 Odoribacter splanchnicus | reverse complement strand
CCAGGCTGAAATTTTGAATGTAAATCTTTTTGATTGTACTGAAAAAAAAAAAAACGGCAAGCAGTTTGCAAAGGCAGGATCATATTTTTCTTTCCCGGCCGCATATAACCTGTTTCCATGCGGTATTTCATGCAATTCAGGACCGGTTCCGGGAAACAGCCAACCAGCGCTATGCAGCCAGGTCTTTTGTCATGTTCATCTGATGCGCTTTGCGGACAGGCCTGCGTCAATGTATTTTTGTTCCGCCTGCACGTACACCACTTTATCAGCGGGACTTTCCTGTGGCACTTTTCCCCGGCGGAATGCCAAACCGTTTCCAAAACAAAAAAGACCTCCCTTCCCTCTTGCACTGCATGGTTATCCATGCCGCACAAAGGGAAAGGAGGCCTTCTGCTGTTTGTCCCGTTCCTGTCAGGGAACAGGGGGCTTCTGCTATGGTCTAAAACTCATACATCATGCTGCAGCTGCCTGCGATGCCCTGCTTCCTGCCCACATAGCCCTGCACGCCCAGATTGAACGAAAGCGGAAGCGCCTCTGTAGGCTTCATGGCAATGCCCAGCTCGCCCATGCCTGAGCTGCCCTCAAAGCTCGGCGCAGCCACATCGTGCCCGAAGGTCCTGGAATCGCAGGATCCGGCAAATTCATGCTCCCAGGCAATACCCACGTAGGGCCTGAAAAGCTCATTGCCATTATAGGCATATCTGGCGCCAAGCCGGACACGGGACGAGTCCATGTCGTCAAATTCAAACTTGTCGCCGGTGGTCAGCGTCTCGTCACTGCCCTGCACCCTGGTCCAGAAGTACCTGCCGTACACATCAAGGTTATGGCCTTCTGCAAAGTTCCAGACATAGCCCAGCCCTCCGTGCAGGCTGTAGTAGGGGCTGTCCATGTCAAACCTGGCCACGCTGCCATAGTTGTCGGCCAGGCTGTTGCTGTCGTACTCGTTGTGCAGCGTGCCCATGTGGGCAGATCCTTCCAGGTAGAAGTGGCCTGGGCCTGTGTTTCTGAAGTCCATCCTGGCCAGGATGCCGCCGCCCATGTACCAGGATGTGCCGTCGCCGTCGATGTCAGCCCTGCTGTCAAAGGAATTGTGGGTAGCATAGGATCCTTTGCCGTACTCAAAAAAGGCTCCGAGGCTCAGGCTGCCAGCCCCAGTCTCTATGCCTGTGCCCAGGCCTGCCACAAGGGAGACTGCGCTCACGCTGACTGAGGATCCTGTTTCATGGCGCATGGAAGAAGCCTCCACATGCCCAAAAGGAGATACTGTCCCGCCTGCAGGAGAGAAGCTGCCCAGGGCCTCAGCTGCAGCATTGGAAGCTGCACTGGCAAGGGCAAGCCCTGCAGCCGCACCTTCTGCAATGGCCTTGGTGCCTGTGCGTGCCTTTGCGCCCCTGCTAGTCAGGAGAAGCTCTGTCCCGTCGTCACTGGCCGCAATGACGGCATCATATTCAAGGGAGGCTCCCATTGTGGCAGTGACGCTCTGCGTTATGCCGTCCGCATCAATGCCGTTGTCATTTTTTAAGAGCACAACCTTGTCCCAGGGCATGAACTCGCCGCCGTCGCTGCTGCAGAGGCTACCGGCATAGACCGACACTTCTGCCCCTGCAACGGATGTTGCCTTCTCATCGCCAGAGCCTGTCAGTTCAAGAATGACGTCGCCGGCGCGCAGTTCCGTGTATTCATAGCTTAAGGCCTGGAAATTCCTGATATTGGCAGCCTTCATCCCGGCAACGTTATCAAACACCAGGGCATTGCCGCTGAGACTGGCAGAGCCGCCCTCACTGGCAGCACTGGCATAGCCGCCATACAGCGTGGCCGTTTCAAGATCAGGAGCCTTTCCGTCAGTGCCATTGCCCAGGACAATCACGTTTCCGCTGGCTTCTGCATTGCTGTCGGCAGAGAGAGCGTAGCCGCCATATACAGCGTCCTTGTAGCTGCCGCCATTCAGAACAAGCCTGTTTCCGGATGCTGTGGCATCGCCGCTTACGGTGTCTGGATAGTACTTTGTATCGGCTGTACTGACGGCACAGCCGCCATAGAGCTCCTGGATGACTTCCGCATCATTGAGCACAAGCTCATTGCCTGAAGCTACTGCCGCACCTCCATTTGATGACTCTGCCTTTCCGCCATAGGCAGTGAGAAGCGTTCCCAAAATCTCAAAGCTGTTGCCGGAAACGACAGCCTGCCTGTCCTGGACGTCAAACTGCGAGGCCTTGGCCATGCCGCCAGCAAAAAAGCTGTTCGACTCTGCGGAAAATGTCACGTCTTCAAGCGTGCCTGTGTTTCCGCTGGCCTCGGCAGAGCAAGCTTCTGCATAGCCGCCGTACAGTGCGCCATTTATGACAGTATTTTCTATCTTCACCAGCTTGTTGCCTGTGGCAGCAGCATTGTAGGCACTAAAGGCATAGCCTGCATACACATTGTCAGCCGTGCTGCCTGAAATGGAGATCTCGTTTTCGTCTGCCCTGGACATCTCACAATAGACGCCGCTGTCATTAAACTGGCTGTACCCGCTGACACAGCCGCCATAAACGTTACGCATCGTACAGTCTGTAATGGAGGCTGTATTTTGGCTGGCAGACAATGCTCCAATCTCGCCGCTGAAACCGGCATAGCCGCAGGCAAACTGCTTGTTGACAGTTACCTGGTCAAGTACGGCTGAATTGCCGTCAGCAGCGCATTTATTATCTAAATATGAGTTACTGCCATAAGAGTATGCCACGCCTGAAAAAAGCTTCCCTGCAAATGTGCCGCCTGTCACACGCAGGATGTTGCCGTTGGCCACGGTGTCACCGGAATACAAGGCAAAATTCCAGGCTTCCGCGGCACCACTGGAGCGGGCACGCAATACCGAGTTTCCCAGCACAAGCTCGCATACGTTGTTATTGGCTATACACATGCCGCCTTCGCTCAAAGCCTCGCCGGCCCAGACCGACATTATTTGCGCATCGTTAGCCAGGCCGGCAATATATATACTGTTCCCCGATGCCTCGACCGAGCTGTCTGAAGCGGCGCCGCCAAAGATCTTAGGCATCGATTCCAGTGTGACGCCTTCGCTGATTATCACCGTGTTGCCTGAGGCGACAGAGGTCGAGGCAATCTTGAATCCAAGGGAGTTTGCAAATGCACCATATAGCTGGACAGTTGCAAAAGAGCCCCCGGATTCAAGAATAACAGTATTGTTGCACGCATAAACTGAACCGGTTGTTCGTGTGGTATCGTAGGCATCGCCACCGTAAATGCGCATTGCATTGCTGCCTTTTTGCAGGACAAGTGTATTTCCGCTTGCTTCGACGGTCATGCCTGTCTGCAGAGGGCCGTAGTAATACGCCCTGCCGCCATAGAGATTGCCTTCTGCAGTAACTCCGTCCTGGATAATGCCCTTGTTATAGCTGGCTTCTACCCTGCTCGCACCTTCGCCTTCATAGACTGCATGGCCAATAGTAATGTAGTCATACACGCCGGCTTCAGGAGTTTCTGTGCGCAAAGTCTCTTTTGTGCCGGAAGAGGACACGATGCCGTCATCTTCAGGCACTGACACGTAATTCTTATCCCAGTCGTCTGCGGCTTGGACTGCTGCCGGTACAACAAGGGAAGCTGATATAAGCATGGCTGCAAGGCATGCTGTGTTCTTAAGAGACATATTGTACTCCTGAAAAGGCACTGTCTTAACAGGATACCATTAAAGCAGGGTACACTGGCCAGAGGGTACTTCCCGGCATCGTCCCTGCACTTAAGGCAACAAACGGGCAGCCGGCCGCCCTGGCATAAAACAGGCTCTCAAAGGTCAGTGGAGGCAGTTTGCGGAAAGCACTACCCCTCTGTATCCTTTTGGACAAGGATAAAGCACCAGCGGCCCCTTTGTCCATTGCCCCTAAGCCATGTACAAGGAACACAGTGCAGTATCAGGGACTTTTGCAGCTGGCATATTGCATGGCTCTTTTGTTGCAGTTTTATGCGTCCGGATGCACAGCCGCAGGCAACTGCCCTGGCCTGAGCAAAACAGATAATAGTGTATTTCCCGCAAAATCATTGGGGCCAGAACCTGGATGCGCCCTGGCGCATCCAGAAGTCAGGCCAGGCGCACAAAGGCCTGCAGAAGCTCCCTGCCTGTAATTCAGCCTGTATGAGTGTGCCGCTTATTATGCCGCCCTGTCACGCAAACAAAAAGGCCACTGTGTGACCCACTGTACCAGGCCTGCACGAGGCAGGCTGCATAAAACGGCTGCGGGATACACAATGGCCTGTTTGTTTTACTATCTGAGTGCAGGATTGTTATCAAAGGGTTATTTTTGCAGTTTTGCAGGGCATTCATTCTGCAAGAAGCCAGTCAGTGATGTTCAGCAGCCTGATGCCGTCCTCTGACCTGATGAAGCTATGGTCCATGGACAGGACTACTTTCTCATAGTTGTCCCTGACCATGCGCAGCGGGCGCAGTTCCCGCTCCCTTGTTTCCGGAACCTGCATGCTCTCGGTAACCTGTATATAGAGCCTGGCGTCTGCTTTCTCTGCCACAAAGTCAATTTCCCTGTCTCCTGCCTTGCCGATATACACGCGGTACCCGCGCCGGATGAGTTCCAGAAAGACGATGTTTTCAAGAATATGCTTACGGTCTGCATCACTAAGCCCGAGCAGCATATTCCGAAAGCCCATGTCAGCGATATAGTTTTTGCCCAGCGTTCTCAGGAGCTGCTTTCCTTTTACGTCATAGCGCCCGACAGAATAGAAGGCAAAGGCATTGCGAAGCATGGCAATGTACTTCTCCACCGTCTTTCCGGCGATATTTTTAGCCTTTCCGCTTCCAGCCTGAATGTCCCCCTCATTGGAGAGGGCATTGGCGATGCTGTTCGGGGACGTGATGCTGCCGATGCTGGAACAGAGAAACAGCACAGTCTTTTGAAGCATGGCTGCGTCTGTTCCGCTGTTCCGCTGCAGGATATCCCGCAGCACCACGGAAGAATATATACCTTCCAGGGCCTGAAAGCTTCTTTCTTCATCGAACCTAAACTCTCTCAGGACGGGCATGCCACCGCACTGCAGGTACTTCTGAAATTTTTCGTCTGTCGTACAATCCGGCGCAAATTCATGGAAATCCAGAAACTCCCTGAAAGACAGCGGCAGCATCCGTATCTCCACATACCGCCCTGACAGCAGTGTTGAAAGTTCCGCAGACAGCAGGTACGCATTGGAGCCTGCAATATAGATGTCCACGTCAAAATCAAGACGGAAAGACTCTATTGCTTTTTCCCAATGCCCAACAGCCTGTATCTCGTCAAACAGCAGGTATGTTTTCTCATGCGGAGATGCAATGGCCTGGCTGACAAAGTCATAGAAGGCCAGGTACCCTGTCAGATTGCGGTAGCGCAGGGACTCCATATTCATATGGATTATCCTGCTTTCAGGAACCCCCTGTTCTGCGAGATAACGGTGAAAGAGGTCAAGCAGGGATGATTTTCCGCAACGGCGGATGCCGGTCACAATCTTTATCAGATCCGCATCCCTGTGCTGAACCAGCTGGCTCAGATATCGCGGCCTGTTGACAAGATCAGCCATTATGCACCTCCTGGCTGTACAGACTTCACCATGCCTCAACCCCTCAAGCATCTGGATTTTCTGACGTACAAGTCCGAAACTTCTTCCCAAATGAAGGTTTCAGACTTGTATATCCGAAAGTCTGACACCAGAAACCGGCCAGGGCATAACT
>CAVJEZ010000138.1:0-5715 GCA_963648625.1 Odoribacter splanchnicus | reverse complement strand
CTACGAAATGCTGCGCCTGGGCTTCTGGATCAGCCACTACGGCAGCTGGAACTTCCTCACCCGCCAGGGCGAGGCAGGCGCCCTGTCCATTGTCACCCAGGGCCTGGCCTACCAGCTGGAAAACGGCCTGGTGCAGATGGACGGATCCACTTCAGCCATTGCCCCTGCTTCCATAAATGTCTTTGAGGAGACTGGCCTGACATCGCGCAACTACGTGCAGGAATGGTTTGAAAAGCACCCGGATGCAGCGCCTGAGGAACAGCAGGCTTTCCTGGGCACCAGGCGCAATGTAAACTTTTTCTTCAACCATGTGACAGGCGAAAAGCTGGCCATGGATGCCAGGCTGTACAACTCGCTCATGACCCAGCTTCTGCTGGCCGATCCCCAGGATCCGCGCCTCTCGCCCTACTTCAGCCTCATCTATGACAATGTCTTTGCCAGGGTCTACGAGGTCCGCTGACAGGGCCTGCCGTGCCGGAAAGGCATGCCTTTCTAATGATGGTAGGGCACGTTGTTCCGTATGCTTTCAGCCCTGTACAGCTGTTCCATAAGGACAACCCTGGCCAGCTCGTGCGGCATGGTCATGGCCGAAAGCCTGAGCAGGAAGAAGGCCCTGGCCCGCACCTCGTCGCTCAGGCCGAAGGGGCCGCCGATGACAAAGGCAATGCTCCCCTGCCCCATGGCGTCCCAGGAATCTATCTTCCCGGCCAGTTCTGCCGAAGTGCAGTCTTTGCCGCGCTCGTCCAGCACGACCACCCTGTCGCTTTTTTCCAGTGCGTCCAGGATGCGCTTTCCCTCAGTCTCAATGCGCCTGCGCACATCGTTTGCGGACTCGGCGTCCTTTACCTCGGTCACCTCAAGCTTCCTGAAGCGGGAGAGGCGCCTTGAGTATTCGGCACAGGCATCCTTCCACCAGGCAGTCTTAACCTTTCCCACGCACACAAGCCGTATCGGTTTTGCTATCATGCCCCTTTCAAACCCTCTTTCAAGCCTCTTGCCAGGCCTCTTGCGAGTATACCTGCGAATATATAGGAGATGCCGATGACCAGGCCGCTGACCATGTATGGCAACCTTTCCAAAGACAAGCTGGAAACGCTGACCGAAGCCCTGCAAAAAGGCAGGGCCATTGTCTACCCCACCGAAACCTATTTCGGCATAGGCTGCGACGCCCTTAATGAAAAGGCCGTCGCCTCTGTGTATCAGGCAAAGGGGCGCAGCACAACAAAGCCCCTGCCCCTGATAGCCTCGGACATGGAAATGGTTGAGAAATGCTGCGATACAGCCGGGGTTCCGCCTGAGCTTTTCTCCTTCTGGCCAGGCCCCCTGACCATCCTCCTTCCGGCAAGGGCGCCCTTTGCAAAGCCCCTTGTTGACGCAAAAGGGCGTGTCGCCATACGCATCAGCTCAAATTATGCTGCCAGCCGCATTGCGCAGGCCCTCGGCAGGCCGATTACGGCCACTTCTGCCAACAAGGCGGGCAATCCTCCCTGCACGTGTTCAACCTGGCTGGACTGGGATCTTGTCACCGAAATCGGCATCGGAGCCTTCCTCTGCGCAACGCCTGACGGTGGCGCTCCGTCAACCATCGTCTCAGTCACGGAAGAAGGAACAATTTTCGTGCACAGGGAGGGAGCAGTCAGCAAAGAGGAGCTTGAAGAGGCAGGCCTTGTCCTTGCCGGTAAAACCGGGAAAAAGTAGCCGCATTCTGTCTTTTCCGCTCCCTTTTTCCGCTCCTTGCACCTTCAGGCACAAGCAGGCATACTGCACGCCGCAAGGAGTCTTCTCCAGCATCCCTCTATTCCAGCATCCCTCTATTCTGGCATCCCCCTATTGCACAGCCTGCACAGGACATGCGCAGGACTGCCTTCAAGGACATATCGTGCTGAAAAATCTTATCTGCCCAAGCTGCCATGGCAACGTGCCGGTCTTTGCCAACCCCGTTCCCACTGCCGACATCCTTATCCATCATCCTGACTACGGCATTGTCATTATTTCACGCAGGAACATCCCGCTGGGCTATGCCCTTCCAGGCGGCTTTGTCGATGAAGGGGAATGGCTTGAGGATGCAGCCGTGCGCGAGGCCATGGAAGAAACGTCCCTCACTGTCTGCCTTGAAGGCATACTTGGCGTCTATTCCCGGCCTGACAGGGATTTGCGGCTCCATACGCTGACCACGGCCTTCGTGGCCAGGGCCGCCGACCCTGAAAAGCTGAAGGCAGCGGACGATGCCCTGGACTGTGCCTGGTTCAGCCTTGAGGACCTGCCTTCCCCCATGTGCTTTGACCACGGCGTCATGCTTGGCGACTACAAGGCATATCTTGCCGGCACAAGAAGCCTGGGAGCCCTCTCCACCGAATGGCTGGCAACGCCCAAGGGACAGGCCAATGCAGGGCTTGCCGGCCGGTGGCAGAAATAAAGGAGAGAGGCGTACATGAAAGCAGCCCTGATACAGTGCAATCCTGTCACAGGAGACATCAAAGGCAACATAGAGCGCATCAGCTGTGCCGTTGAAAAGGCAGGCCGTGCGGATCTGTGCATCACGCCCGAGCTTGCCCTCTCCGGCGTCCAGCCCGGGCACTACCTCTCCATGAGCGACTTTGTGGAAGGCTGCTCGAAAGGGCTGGACATCCTGGCCAGGCGCTTTGCCGGCGGGCCTGCCCTGCTTGTAGGCGCCCCTGTCGTCAGTGTCTATGACCCGGAGCTCTTAAGCAATGCTGCAGTCCTTGTCCGCGACGGCCGCTGGGAAGTGGTCTCGCGCAAGATCAGGCCCGAGTCCTCAAGGGATCCCCAGGGGCAGTTCTTTGACCGCGGCGTCTCCTGCGGCATCGTCAATTTTTCCGGCTGGCGCCTGGGCATTGTGCTGTGCGAAAACCACTCGGCCCATGCCTTCTGGAACGTGCACGGCACAGGCTACGCACCCCTGCTGGACCTGATATCCAGGGGCGTTGACGCCATCATCCACATGCAGGCCACGCCCTATGTCATAGGAAAGCGTGCCGACACTGAAGCCATGCTCACCCACGTGGCAGCCAGGCATCATATCCATCTGCTCTCCTGCAACATCGTCGGCGGCAACGGCGGCTACATCTACAGCGGCCAGAGCCTGGCCCTGGATCCCACCGGCGCAGTCTACGCACGCGGCAAAGCCTTTGAGGAAGACGTGCTTGTCGTGGACATGGCCACGGGAACGGCGCCTGTGGCAAAGGTAGGCAGGAGCTGGCAGGAAAATGTCTTCGGGGCGCTTGTCCTGGGCACCAGGGACTTTGTGCACAAAAGCGGCTTCAACAAGGTCCTGCTCCATCTCTCTGGCGGCATTGACTCCGCCCTGGTGCTGGCAGTGGCCGTGGAAGCCCTCGGAGCCAGGAACGTATCTGCCGTCATCATGCCGTCGAGCTTTACCACCGAGGAAGCCATAGCAGGGGCAAGCCAGCTGGCATCCTCCCTTGGCGTCAGCGTCACCATGGTGCCCATAGGGGACATTGCCCAAGCCTTCAACAAGACACTTGCCCCCCTGCGCGCAGGCTTCAATATCTGCGACGACACGGCGTCAAGCTTCAAGATGCAGGCACGCATCCGCGGATCCCTGCTCATGTCCCTGACAACGGGCGAGGAATACATCGTCCTCAATTCAGGCAACAAGAGCGAGCGGGCCATGGGCTACAGCACGCTCTACGGCGATACGGTGGGCACCCTTGGCGTGCTGGCGGACCTTACCAAGAGCCAGGTCTTTTCGGTGGCGCGCTGGCTCAACGAGCACAGGGACGGCATTCTCTTCCCACCGTCTGTTTTCAAAAAGACGTCTTCCACGCAGACGTTCCTTTCCCGTCACAAGGAAGACACCAATCTCTCCTACGACGAGCTGGACAGCGTCCTTGACGCCCTTCTGGCAGCAAGGCCGCGCCATGACCTGCCTGAAATCAACGCCCGCCAGAACGACGTGCGGGCAACTGTCTTCGGCATGGAGTTCAAGCGCCGCCAGGAAGCAACGCCCCTGCGCGTCAGCGACACGCCCTTCGGCCGCTCCTGGTCCGTGCCGCTCATCGGCCGTTTTAGGCTGCCGTAGCCGGAACAAATACAGTCAGGAACCATGCCTTTCCTGACACAGGGCTTGAAGGGAGTTTCCGATCGCCGTATACAGAGTCAGTCTGTACTGGCAAATCCGGGGCTGGATCTTCGGGAGAAAGCGAACAATTTTACTATTGTCCTCTCCGGCAATTGGCAATTCAGCCCTGATTAAATTTCTCAATACGCCTTTTCGTTTCATTAGTTTTTACGTTTCATCTCTTTTTTGGGAGGATTGTCCGATGTCCGAAGCTCCGGAAAGAAATCTGGGAATGGATATAGTGCGCATCACGGAAGCAGCAGCCATGGCTTCTGCGCGCTGGCTTGGCCGCGGTGCCAAGGAAGAAGGTGACGGCGCAGCCGTGGAAGCAATGCGCAACAGCTTCAGCAGCCTGCATATCGACGGCACGGTTGTCATAGGCGAAGGCGCCAAGGACAAGGCTCCCATGCTGTATGTCGGCGAGCATGTCGGCCTGGGCGACGGTCCCAAGCTCGACGTGGCCGTGGATCCTGTGGAAGGCACCAACCTGCTTGCCTACGGCCGCCCCAATGCCATCTCAGTTGTGGGCATTGCCCCGCGCGGATCCATGTTCAGCCTGGAATGCTCCTACTACATGCAGAAGCTGGTGGTGGGATCCGAGGCAAAGGGCGTTGTCGATCTGGATGCCCCTGTTGACGTAAACCTTGAGCGCGTGGCCAGGGCCCTGGGCAAAAACGTGCGCGACCTCGTTGTCTTTGTGCTGGACAAGCCCCGCCATGCAAAGCTGATTGACGAAATCCGTGCTGCCGGAGCCCGCATCACCCTGGCAACGGACGGCGACGTGGCAGGCGGCCTCATGGCTGCCGATCCCCGCAGCGACGTGGACATCATGATGGGCACGGGCGGCACGCCCGAAGGCGTCATCACGGCCTGCGCAGTCAAGGGCATGGGCGGCGAAATCCTGGCCCGCCTGGATCCCCAGTCCTATCCTGAAAAGGAAAATATCCAGAATGCCGGCGTGGACGTCCGCGAAATCATGACTTCGGACACCCTGGTCAAATCCGATGACTGCTTCTTTGCAGCCACCGGCATTTCAGGCGGCGACTTCCTGCACGGCGTGCGCTACACGGCCCGCTATGCCATCACCCATTCCATGGTGCTGCGCGGCAAAACAGGATCCCTGCGCTATGTGGAGTCCTTCAACGACGTAGAGCGCATCAACCGCCTCTCCTCCGTCAAATACTAATATGGCAGCAAGCAAACTTCTCTCTCTTGCACTGGGCGCACTTCTTCTGCCGGGCTTGAGCACAGGCCAGTGCGCAGAGGCAGGCACAGAGCAAACACAGCCTGTTGCAAAACAGCAGGCCGCCAAAAAGCCTGTCCAGCAGGGCTCTGTCTATGAAGGCCAGCCTGAAATGACGGACCAGGAACTGGTACGTTTTGCAGGCCTCCTGCCTGATTTTCGCAAATGGTGCCGGGCACAGGGCGAAAAGGCCCACCCTGCCGTGCGCAAGGGCAAGGCTGACTTTGTTTATTCCGAAGCTACAGCCGGCTGGGTCCGCAGTCACGGCTGGGACGACAGGCGCTTCTTCTGCGTCATGGGACGTTCCGCAGCAGCCCTTGCCACTATCATGGCTGAGGAAGACAAAAAGAAGCCTGCACACTATAAGGAC
>CAVJEZ010000137.1:0-5804 GCA_963648625.1 Odoribacter splanchnicus | reverse complement strand
ACTGTATAAATTTGAATATATAGCAAGATATATACAGACAACAATCAAGCCAAGTTTATAATAACTTATTTTATTATTAACAAAGTTATTATTTATATACAAATACATTAGCAATATAGCATTAAATATATTTGATACAACATAATGATAATATGTCGTATAATCCTCTGATGAAAACATATGCATACTTCTGTTTTCTGCATACCTGAATATAATAAAATGGAATAATATAATAGCTATAGTTACCAAATACCCATCTATTGTATTAAGCTCTAATTTCTTCTGCCCTATGCAAAAAATCATTGCGAAATAAATGGTTATCAAACAAGACAGGCAAACAGCTGTCACTACTGTTAGCGACAATACATAATTGTCAAGAACAGGATTAATGACATATGCGGCAATTAAAGCCATACCCGGCATACATAGTTCTGGCAGCACTTTGCTTGGATTCCATGCTCCCCACTCAGGAAATGGGGATCTCATTCTTGCAAGGAGGCTCCAATCGTCAGCGCTATAAGGAATGACAGGGAATATAGCCACAAAAAAATAGGCAATGCCCAAGAACAAGACCAGTACTGCCGTTCTGTTTAAGAAATGCCGGCATCTTTCAGACTGTACATTTATTTCCATTACCTCTCCCCCTGCAATAACATCTTCCGTTCAGGCGCAAGCAAGCCTCAGCATTTTTTTTGCAGCCAAGCCTTTAATTTTAGTTTCTAAAATAAAAATGCCTTAAAGCTTTTCGCAGAAGATGCCTGATACTATCCCTGTTCTGTCTCTCTTCATGGTATTGTACACAGTCAGCTATAAAGTACTGTCAGAATACACACAGAATAACAAACAGTATTAATAGCATTGTACTACCACTGTCTGTTACTGCAGCCATAAAGATGACTTGACTCAGGGTACATCTGTCTACCCCTCTCAACTGATTGAAAACATGCATGCTTCAATCGCGTTCAACGATGTTTAAGGCACAAAGCTAAAACGGCATTGGACCAGTCTTTTCACACAAAACAAGGAAATTTTAAAAATTCTTGTCCTGGAGAAAAAAAACACGCTGAATTGCGGGGTAATTTGCAGATGGTACTTGAAAAAAAAAAAAAAAACGCAAGTATTTTCAAACAGTTAGATCGTTTTTGCTCAGTTTCTTTTTCTAATCGCTTTCTTTCATTGCAGCGTTTTTGCTATCAGGAAAAAGGGAGAACGAAACTTGGAGAAAGTACATATTGGAAAGACTGCCGGCTGATGCGGTAGCATTTAGGCAATGCAAAAGGCCTGCCCCTTTCGGGACAGGCCTTCTTTGTATCTTTGTCTCTTTAAGAGTTTGAGAGACAGCTTACTGTGAAAGACAGCCTACTGTGCCTGGGCCGTAACCTCTATTTCCACCAGGGCACCCTTGGGCAGGGCAGCCACTGCTACGCAGGAACGGGCAGGATACGGTGTTACAAAGTACTTGCCGTAGATTTCGTTTACCTTGGCAAAGTCATTGATGTCGGCAATGTAGACCGTAGTCCGCAGAACAGATGCAGCATCAAGGCCGGCAGCCTTGAGCAGGCTGAGCACATTCTTGCACACCTGCTCGGCCTGGGCCTCTATGCCGCCTTCTGCCAGATTGCCAGTGGCTGGTTCAATGCCAATCTGGCCTGAGCAGAAAAGCGTTCCATTGGAAAGCACGGCCTGGCTATACGGGCCTATTGCGGCCGGAGCCTCTGTGGTTGCGATATATTTCCTTGACATTGTTTGTCTCTCCTTATCGGGAACTAAAAGACAGCAGCTGGTAATGACAGACATCCTTATGGACGGCGGGCATTCCAGGTCTCATTGACGGCAGCCACAAAGGCTGCAATGCCATCATCAAGAGCATCAAGCGCAATGGTGCCCTTTTCTCCTGTCAGACGGTTCTTGGTCTCGGCAACGCCCTTGCCTACGCCCTTGCCGCCCAGAATAACCTGGATGGGGCAGCCGACAAGGTCGGCATCCTTGAACTTGATGCCAGGACGCTCGTCCCTGTCATCGTACAGGACCTCGCCGCTGACGGCTTCAAGAGCCTTGCAGGCCTTCTCAGCCCAGGACGTCACAGTTGTATCGGACGGATCAAGGTTAATAACCTCGGCAACAAAGGGCGCTATGGCCGGTGGGAAGATAATGCCGTTTTCATCATGATTCTGCTCAATGGCAGAGGCCAGCACGCGCGAGATGCCGATGCCGTAGCATCCCATGACCAGTACCTGCTCCTTGCCGTTTTCATCAAGGCAGACGCAGTGCATGGGCTCGGAATACTTGGTGCCAAGCTTGAAAATATGGCCCACTTCAATGCCGCGTGTCAGCTCAATGGGGGCTCCGCAGCGGGGGCAGCAGTCATCGGCCGTAATCAGGCGCAGGTCGGCATATGCCGCAATCTGGCAGTCCCTTGCCAGATCCACATGCTTCACGTGCGTATCGGCCTTGTTGGCACCGGCAACGTAGTCTGTCCCTGCCTGCAGCTCGGCATCGGCATAGACAGGCACGGAGAGGCCGTGAGGTCCGGCAAAGCCCACAGGGGCACCGGACACCTTCTCCACGACAGAAGGCTGGGCCAGCTCCACTTCATTGGCCTTCAGGAGGGCGCGGACCTTGACGTCGTTGACTTCGCGATCGCCGCGCACAAGCACGGCGACGGGCTTGCCGTCTGCCACAAAGATAATGGTCTTGACTATCTGCCTGGGATCAACATGCAGGAAGGAAGCCACTTCTTCCACTGTGTGGGCCTTTGGCGTTGCCACTTCCTCCATGGCAGGGCAGGCAGCAGAGGCAGCTTCCCCTTTGAAGGCTATTTCGGCACGCTCTATGTTGGCAGCGTACTCGCAGGCAGTGCAGGAGCAGATGGTATCCTCGCCTGCATCGGCAAGCACATGGAATTCATGGGAGAAATTGCCGCCAATTGAGCCTGAGTCAGCCTCGACAGCCCTGAAGCGCAGGCCAAGGCGCGAGAAAATATTGTGATAGGCCTTTTTGCACACGGCATAGGAGGCTTCGGCCCCGGCATCGTCCAAATCAAAGGAATAGGCGTCCTTCATGATGAACTCGCGGCCGCGCATAAGGCCGAAGCGGGGGCGAATCTCGTCGCGGAACTTGGTCTGTATCTGGAAGAGGCGCACAGGAAGCTGCTTGTAGGAGCGGACCTCGCCGCGCACCACGTCCGTGATGACTTCCTCATGCGTGGGACCGAGGCAGTACTCGCGGTCATTGCGGTCCTTAAAGCGCAGAAGCTCCTTTCCGTAGTGCTCCCAGCGGCCGGACTCCTTCCAGAGATCGCCTGGCTGGACAGCAGGAAGCAGGAGTTCCTCAAAGCCGGCAGCCTGCATCTCTTCGCGGACAATAGTTTCAATCTTCCTAAGCGAGCGCAGGGCAGTAGGCATATATGTATAGATGCCTGAAGTCAGCTTGCGCACCATGCCGGCACGCACCAGCAGTTTATGGCTGATAACCTCGGCATCAGCAGGTGATTCCTTAAGAGTGGGAATACATGAGGAACGAAAACGCATCACAGTTTTCCTTTTTCATCCAAAAGTCGTTGCAATTCTTCAAGAAAAGCCGCCAGAAGCTCGTCGTGTCCCTGTACGGAACGGATGACTTCGCCCTTGCGGAAAATAATGCCCTTGTCACGGCCGCCGGCTATGCCGATGTCCGCTCCTTTTGCCTCTCCGGGACCGTTGACGACACAGCCCATGACTGCCACCTTGATGTCGGCAGTGCAGTTTTTCAAGCGCTCCGACACGGCCTTTTCCAGGCCGATAAGATCGATTTCCGTGCGCCCGCAGGTGGGGCAGGAAATGATTTCGGCACCGCGCCTGCGCAGGTCCAGGGAACGGAGGATTTCCCAGGCCACGGCCATTTCCTCCACAGGATCGGCAGTGAGGGAAACGCGTATGGTGTCGCCTATGCCCTCGTGCAGAAGGATGCCCAGCCCCACGGAACTTTTGACAGTGCCCCTGACAAGGGAGCCTGCCTCGGTCACGCCAAGGTGCAGGGGCCAGGGAATTTCCCGGGACAATTTGCGGTAGCAGGCCACTGTATCAAGAACCGACGAGGACTTGATGGAGACGACAATTCTGTCAAAGCCGCGATCCTCAGCCATGCGCACATGGCGCAGTGCAGAGGCAACCATGGCTTCGGGACAGGGCCCGCCATACTGGTCAAGGAGCTCTTTTTCCACAGAGCCGGAATTGACGCCTATGCGTATGGCTGCGCCGTTGGCCTTGGCGCAGTCCACGACACGGGCCACGCGGTCTGCACTGCCTATGTTGCCGGGATTGATGCGCAGGCCTTCAAGGCCTGCCTCAATGGCCCTGACAGCAAGCCGCCAGTCAAAATGGATATCGGCTATCAAAGGCACAGGAGAGCCTTCCCGTATATCCTTTAAGCAGGCTGCTGCTGCGTCATCAGGCACTGCCACGCGCACGGCCTCGCAGCCGTGGTCTGCCAGCTCCCTTATCTGCCTCAAGGTGCTTTCCGTATCGCGGGTATCCGTGTTGGTCATGCTCTGGACCATCACTGGATTGCCGCCGCCTATGCGGAGAGGCCCTAAGGCTACTGTATACTTGCTGCCGTGCGGCATGCATGTTCCTCCATGCAAAAAGAGTGCGTACCCAAAGACATACTCTTATACGAAATACTCTGCGAGACATTCTTATAAGGCATGCTTTTATACGCTGGAAAAAACGGACGCTTGTTTATACGGCACATCCACGCTCTCTTCAAGGGAGGGCTTGCAGGCACCAATATAAGCCGCCTGTCCGGCTGTATCCGGCAGATGCCGGAAATGCTGCGGGCTTTATGCAAGCCTTTTCAGGGCCTGCACAAGCACTTTCTCAACGGCGCAGCTCCGCTCGGCCATCATACGGCTGATCCCTTCAAAATCAAGCGGGGGATGGTCCGTGCTCCAGCAGTCATAGTCTGTCACAAGGGCCAGGGCCGCATAGGGAAGCCCGATCTCGTTGGCCAGCACGCATTCGGGAGCAACTGTCATATTAATGATGTCGGCACCCCACATGCGGAAGAGGCGGGACTCGGCCCTGGTGGAAAAACGGGGCCCGGCTATGCTTATGACTGTGCCGCCGTCATGGGCAAAGTCACCGCAGGCAGCGGCGCTTTCAAGCAGAAGAGTGCGCAGGTGCGCATCAAAGGGATCGGCCATGACAGTATGGCGGGCGTCGTTTTCTGCAAAGCTGTCAAAAAAGGTGCTTGTCCTGCGGGTAAAGTCGATAAACTGGTCCGGGACAACCATGGTTCCGGGAGAGAGCTCCTCCCTTAGGGAACCGCAGGCAGTCGTCACAATGACCGCAGAGCAGCCCGCGTCCTTCAGGGCCTGGATGTTGGCCCTGTGATTGACGGCATGCGGCGGAATGGTATGCCCTTTTCCGTGCCTTGCCACATGCACTATCTCAAGATCGCAGTCCTTCAGGCGGAGGATGCTGAGATCGCTTGAAGGCTCTCCCCAGACTGTCCCGGCCCTGTGGCAGGATGCGCCTTCAAAAAAGGCAGACGAGCTCTGTACGCTGCCGCCGATCAGGCCTATGCGTTTTGTCATGCTGACCTCGCAAGTATGAATTTTGAGCAGATACTGCCTTCTTGTAAAAAGAAAGCCCGTGATCTGTCCATTTCTTTTTGGCTGCAGACAGGATTGGGACAGCAGAGGGAAGCAACAGGCCTGTAAGAACGGCTTGACCTTAAGGCCTTGGAAGAACATTGTACGCCTTTCCAGGGCAGACATTGTTTTGGGACTGATGCTGCTGAATCTGTGGGAAGGACTGTATGGG
>CAVJEZ010000136.1:0-5827 GCA_963648625.1 Odoribacter splanchnicus | reverse complement strand
CCATTATACTGCGCCAGATTAAAGATAAAAAAGATGCCTGCACGCCTGGCGGAAACTATCAGAAAGGCATGTTCCGGGGCATTGCCTTTCATCAGAAGTTTTGTGCAGCCACAGCCGGGGAAGCGCAGTCACCTGTACAGCAAAACGACTGGTGCTGCATACAGCTGCCTGTGCAGCCATTGTGAAAAACCGGGGATTGCTATATTGAATGCTTTTCAGCTTTGCAGCAAAGCACAGCGCCTTTGCTGTTCCCCCGTCATGTAACAGAGACTGCAATGCCCAATTTTACCCTTGATAACAGTGCAGATGCCAGGACAGAAGCCGCAGCAGAGGCATCCCCTGACACAGATTTTGAAAACTTGAAGAAAAGCTACCGCATCACGCCGATGTTTGAGCAGTACCTGGCCGTCAAAAAAGAGTACAAGGACTACCTGCTCTTCTACCGCATGGGGGACTTTTACGAGCTGTTTTTTGACGACGCCAAAATATGCGCCAGGGAACTGCAGCTCACGCTTACCTCACGCAACAAGGAAACCACTGCGCCCATCCCCATGTGCGGCATGCCGTGGCACGCTGTGGAAAGCTACACCAAGCAGCTGGTTGACAAGGGCTATACCATTGCCATCTGCGAGCAGATAGGGGACCCCAAGGCATCCCAGGGCATACTCAAGCGCGAGGTGACACGCATCATCACGCCCGGCACCCTCACCGAGGATGTCAATCTGACTGCCAAAAACCACAACTACCTTGGTGCCGTTGTCTTTGACAAAGGCAAAGGCGGCTTTGTGTGGGCAGACATTTCCACAGGCCAGTGGAGCGGCCTTGAAGGCACTGAGACTGCCATATGGCAGTGGGTGCTTAAATATGCCCCCAGGGAGCTTATCCTGGAGGACAGCTGCATCCTGCCGCCGCTCACGGACATGGGCACTATGCGCCTGGTGCGCAGGGGCAAGGCAGTCTTTGACTACAGGCAGTGCACGGAGAGGCTTCTGCGCTGCCAGCAGGCACAGGACCTGGCAACGCTCGGCATGCAGAACTGCAAGCTTCTGCCGCGGGCAGCAGGGGCACTCCTTGCCTACCTGACCCAGACACAGAAAACAGATGTCACGCACCTGCAGCCCTTCAGGCCGGCCGACACCGGACACTGCCTTATTATAGACGATGTTACCGAGCGCAACCTGGAAATATTTACCCGCCTCAACGGAAGCCGCGGCAAGGGAACGCTGCGCCATGTCATGGACGGCACCATCACGCCCATGGGCGGCCGCCTTCTGGAGGACATGCTGCGCAACCCGCTGCGCAGCATACCGGCCCTGGAAGGCATACAGGATGCAGTCGGCTGCCTTCTTGAAGCCAACAGCGTCAGGGCAGAGCTAAGGACAGTGCTGCAAAGCGTTGCCGACCTGGAGCGCATGGCCACGCGCGTCTCGCTCAACAGGACAACGCCCAGGGATCTTTTGTCCCTGCGCGATTCCCTGCGCATCCTGCCGGACATAAAAAAGACACTGAAGAAACTGCCCGCAGCAAAGGACAGCTCCCAGGCCGCAGTACCGGTCCCCGAGGCCATCAAGTCAGTGCTGGCTTCCTGGGACAACATGGCGGAATACAGCGATCTCCTAAATTCTGCCCTGGCTGATCCGCCCCCGGTGCTTATTACCGAAGGCGGCATCTTCTGCCGCGGCTACAATGATGAGCTCGACAAATGGCTCGATCTTGCCACCAATGCAGAGCAGAAGCTCAGCGACCAGGTGGCAAGGGATCAGGCGCGGACTGGCAGCATCAGGCTGAAGCTGGGCTACAACAGGGTCTTTGGCTATTACTACGAAATATCCAAGGCCCAGAAGGCAAAAGACCTGCCAGAGGACTTTGTGCGCAGGCAGACCCTGGTCAATGCCGAGCGCTATATCTCGCAGGGCCTGAAAGCCCTGGAAAACGACATTGTCCAGGCGCAGGAAAAGCGCTGCACCCTGGAATACACGCTCTACCAGGAGCTGAGGGCAGAGGTGGCCGGCTGGCGTCCCAGGATAATGGCAATGGCCAGAAACATTGCCCACATTGACTACTGGCAGGGGCTGGCCCAGATGGCCCGTGAAAAAGGCTGGACCAGGCCGCGCCTCACAGACAGCACCAACATCTTTATCCAGGACGGCCGCCATCCCGTGGTTGAGGAAATGCAGGGCAGGGCAAACTTTGTGCCCAACAGCTTTACCCTGAACGAGTCAAAGCGGCTCTGCCTGCTGACAGGCCCCAACATGGCCGGCAAGTCCACCGTACTGCGCCAGGTGGCCCTTTTGTGCCTCATGGCCCAGACAGGATCCTTTGTGCCGGCAGAAAAGGCAGAGCTTGGCATCGTGGACAAGCTCTTCTCGCGCGTGGGCGCCTCTGACAACCTGGCCCAGGGACAGAGCACCTTCATGGTCGAAATGATGGAGACAGCCCGCATCCTGCGCCAGGCAACCTCGCACAGCCTGATCATACTTGATGAAATAGGCAGGGGCACAAGCACCTATGACGGCCTGGCCCTGGCCTGGGCTGTTGCCGAGCATCTTGCAAACAAGTTTAACGGATCCCTGCGCACCCTGTTTGCCACCCACTATCATGAGCTGGTCGATCTGGAAGGACAGGTCCCCGGCGTTTTCACCATGAACATCGCCATCCGCGAGAGCAGCAAAAAAATACTGTTCCTGCACAAGCTTGTCCCCGGCCCTGCCGGACGCAGCTACGGCGTGGAGGTTGCCAGGCTGGCAGGCGTGCCGCAGAGCGTTGTTGCCAGGGCAGACGAGCTTCTGACACGCTTTGATTCCTTGCGGACACTAAGCCGCAAGGCATTCCGGTCCTGCATAATGGAAGGCAAGGACGCAGTCCTGCCCGGACTTGAGGCACCGGCTGCCCCGAAAAAGGCAGCCAGGGCAGAGCCAGGCATGGGCAGAGCCCGGGAAGAGCATCCCTTTGTCGAGGTCATCAGCGAGCTGGATCTGGACAACCTGACGCCTATGAAGGCACTTTCCCTGCTTCAGGAATGGAAGGCCGTCTGGGGCAGGCAGGAAAAGGATGCTGATGTCAAACAGGATGACGATGATGCCGGCAATGACAGCGGCAAAAATGCCGGGGACGGCAATGAATAAGGGGGCGGACAGCCATGGCCATAGGTAACTGCTTTTCCTGCATCCAGAATATTGCAGAGGAGCGCATACGCGAGGCTCAGGAACAGGGTGCCTTTGACGATCTTCCGGGCAAGGGGGAACCGCTTCCCGAGGTTGACGAGAGCGGCATCCCCGAAGAGCTGCGCATGGCCTACCATGTCTTAAAGAACGCCAACTGCCTGCCGCCCGAGGTAGAGGAGCGCAAGCAGATAGCGACTTTGTGCGAGCTTCTTGACGAGGAAAGCGACGAGCATGCCAGGGTGCAGCAGATGCGCAAGCTTGAAGTGCTGGTGGTGCGCTGCAAGATGCGGCAGGGACGGAACCTGGCCCTGCATGCCGCAGACGATGCCTATCTGGACAAGATTCTCGACAAAATACGCGTGTACAGGCAAAAGCAGGCATGAGCATGGCGTCATTCGGAAACCATGCGCCGGACGATGCTCCGGACTATGCGCGCTGTACCATGCGCCCTGCCCTTCCAGGCCGCCCTGTCTGCACCTTGTCATGACATGCCTTGAAGAGTACAACACGGCATCAGTTAAACTGACTAATAATCTCATCTTTTTATATTTTTCTGGAGGCACAACACCATGGCTCTGAGTATAGGTATAGTAGGCTTGCCAAACGTGGGCAAATCCACTTTGTTCAACGCCCTCACAAAGGCCCAGAATGCCCAGGCTGCCAACTACCCCTTCTGCACGATTGAGCCAAACAAGGCCACTGTTGCCGTTCCCGACGCCCGCGTGGACGCACTGACCGTGAAGGCAAAGCCCAAAAAGACGATCTATGCCAGCGTCGATTTTATCGACATTGCAGGCCTGGTCAGGGGCGCCAGCAAGGGCGAGGGGCTGGGCAACCAGTTTCTTGGCAATATCCGCGAGTGTGCCGCCATCGTGGAAGTGGTGCGCTGCTTTGAGGATGAAAACATCACCCACGTGGACGGCACTGTGGATCCCATCCGCGACATAAGCACCATCGAGACGGAGCTTTTGCTGGCAGACCTTGAGACTGCATCCCGCCGCCTTGAGCGCCTGCAGAAGCTCTCCAGGACCAGCAAGGACAGCCGCGCCCTGGCCGAGATTGTCGAAAAGCTCGTGGCCCATCTCAACGAGGGCAATCCTGCCTCATCCTTTGCACTGCCCGAAGACGATGCCCAGGCTGAAACCCTGTGGCGCGAAATGGGGCTTCTCACGGCAAAGCCTGTCATCTACTGCTCCAACGTTGACGAGGGCGGCCTTGAAGGCAACGAGCTCAGCAAGCGCGTCCAGGACTATGCCGCCGAGCACAATGCCGGCTTTGCGCTGGTCTGCGCCAAGCTGGAAGAAGAGCTGCAGGGGCTTGACGAGGCAGAGCAGAAGGAAATGCTCTCCTCATTCGGCATAGAGGCAAGCGGCCTGGAAACTGTTATCAGGGCAGGATACGCCACCCTGGGCCTTATATCCTATTTTACGGCCGGACCCGACGAAGTGCGCGCCTGGACCATCCACAACGGCTGGAAGGCTCCCAAGGCCGCAGGCGTCATCCACACCGATTTTGAAAAGGGCTTTATCCGCGCAGAAGTCATTTCCTATGACGACTACATGAGCCATGAAAGCGAGGCTGCCTGCAGGGCAGACGGCGTTTTGCGCGTAGAGGGCAAGGACTACGTCGTGCAGGACGGCGATGTCATGCACTTCCTCTTCAACGTGTAGCAGCATTGCACACTTTTTGCCTGCCATTTTTCAGGGCAGCGGCCTGACAAGCAGAGTTTTTCCTCCTTTTCTGCAGCGCATATCAGGCCCTGCCCTTTTTTTCTGTCCGGCGGATGTTTTGGGGCACAAAAAAAGCTGCACTCAGAGGCATCTTCTGCCAGAGGGCGCAGCATACAAAAAGCCAGGAGCATGCAGGACTTCAAGACTGGGGGAAAAGCCTGGATGCGGGACGGCTTTTCGCCCGGGCATCAGGCCCTAATCCTGCCAAGGTTCTCTCCCCCTGAGGGAAGGAGGGGAGAGGAACGGCCTGGTTTTGGCGTTATCTCTGCTTTATGCATTTGCAAAGCGATGAAACAGAGCAGGAATGCAGCATGTGCACTTCTATATTCTGCTGCCTTGCATGCTCAATGGCCTTGCGCCTGGCTTCATGCGATATCTGCTTGGTGAAGATGACAACAGCATCAGGCGTGCCTATGCGGGCCTTGAAGTCCGGCGTGTCGTGCAATATGCACTTAAGGCTCACGCCGCTCTTCCTGGCTGTCTTTATATAATCCTGCTTTAAGCGGTCTATGCCGCCAATCAAGGTAATGCTCATGGTAATCCTCTCAAGATGTCACTCAGGCCGGCATCGGAAAGAGCCTTTTGCCATTGTGTATACAGACAATATTGAAAACGGATTTCAAAGTCAATACCTGTTTGCGAAATTTATGAAAGGCCTGGCCGGGATAAACGAAAAGGCCTCCCTTCCCTTTTGCGGCCTCAGTCCGGCGTACCCGGCCAAAAACTGCGCAAAGAGGGAAAGGAGGCCCTGTCTTATGCCCGCTCCCTTATGAGGGGACAGGCTTTTGTCACGAACTAAAATTCATACATCACATTGCAGGAGCCGGAGATGCCCTGCTTCTGGCCCACATAGCCCTGCACGCCCAAATTGATGGAGAGAGGCAGGTCTTCAGAAGGCTTCATAATGAGGCCGAGCTCGCCCATGCCTGAGCT
>CAVJEZ010000135.1:0-5841 GCA_963648625.1 Odoribacter splanchnicus | reverse complement strand
GGACTGTCCTGGGGGACGGGTGCAGGACGTGGCAGGGCATTGCAGCCTGGCTCTTCCCCTGGCAGTTCAGTGTTTTCTTCTCTTCTTCGGACAAGTCATTTGCTAACCGGCCTCATGCGTATGATCCGGTCCTCAGGCCCGGTGAACTGTATCATAACATCGCCTTGATGCACTGTGTATTCCGGAAGCGGAAGATTGTCAGCTTTCAGCAGATTGTTGATATGCTCGGTGTCGCACCCCCAGCTCTTAATGAA
Source organism: Odoribacter splanchnicus (assembly GCA_963648625.1). Classification (GTDB taxonomy): domain Bacteria; phylum Desulfobacterota; class Desulfovibrionia; order Desulfovibrionales; family Desulfovibrionaceae; genus Desulfovibrio. Next base: position 5,587 of record CAVJEZ010000135.1, on the reverse strand, counting down.
CCCGGCAAGGAAAAGCACCTGGGCAACATTCGGGTTGCATGGCTTTGGGGCAGTCTTTTGCCTGATACTTTCCAGTGTCAGGCATTCCGGCAGGCTTCCTGCATATGCCACGTAGAGGCGGTCTTCATACACGCTGACCTGCACTGGTATTCCGGATTCATAGTGTTTGTGGCAGACGGCTGTCAGCAGTGCCTCCCGCAGCGCTTCCTCTGGTACAAAATACCGTTCAATGCGCTGTATTCCTTCATAGGTGATTTTTGCCTTCATGTATTTCAGCAGAATTAGTTCAACTGCCTTGTCTGCCTGCTCCAATACAGAACCATGGATTTCGTCATGATACAGCAGTTCGGCATCATTCCCGAAATAGCCTATTTTGATGTATGCGCCCAGCTGGTACCTTTCCGGATCACTGCTGAACAGCAGCATGGCTGCATTGGTAAGGTAAGAGCCATTTTTCAGATGCAGCCTGTCCAGCAGAACTTCATCAGGCTCTTCAAGCAGGTCATTCCCAATACGCTTTGCTTTTGAAGCAAGTTTCCTGAATTGTGAAAGGGCTTTAGAGTCAATGTCTGCCATTTTGAAGGCAGGATACGGAAGATTGTCCCATGTTGCACCGCGTTTTTGCATGAAGAATGCTTCCAGGCCAGGTCCTGTCAAAGCCTGATTTGTCCTGCCATTGTGAAAGTAAAAGATGCCCTTGCAGGAAATGCAGACAGGGTACGGAGGCACGTCTGTCTCAATATACTCCCTGCCGTCCTGTTCCCGCAGCTTTATGCCCACAAATATGCCCATGGCGTCCCGTACCATGCCCGGAATATCATCCGCCAGCTTGCTGGCATCAGGCAGTCCGGTGGCGTTTCCGTCATCGTCCAGGCCAATATACATTTTGCCGCCCTGCGCATTGGCATACCCGCAAATCCATTCCAGGCATTCGTCTGTCCAGTAGCTTCTGTATTCGGCATTCAGGCTTTCAGGCATCGCTTTTTTTCTCCTTTCCTGTTATTTGGGCAAAACTGGCATTTGAGTTTCTATACCTCTTTTGAAAAAGAGGATCTGCCGGCTGGCTTCAGCTGGCTGGGCGAGATCGTTCTTCATATCAGCCGCACTAAGTCGCAGCCATTGAAAAAAAGTCCCCCAAACAGGGAGCCGCTCAGCTATCCTGTTCAGGAGACTTAAAATGAAATATGAAAAACTAGCACGCAACCGGCAATACCAAACCGGTTACGTGTTTGTACATACATCAACTGATACAGAAAATCTACCACGTGTTTATAGCTTTCAGGAGGCTGGGCATAAGTCCGGTGCAAAATGCCCGGTGCAAAGTGACTGTGCAACGTCCGATGCAAAGTCCGATGCCGGGAGCCATGGCACAGGGTACATGTTCCTATGAACCACCTTTCTGCCAGGGGCATCCCGGCAGAATGCAGCATCAGAAAAACAGGCAGGGAAGGCAGGATGCCGGAATATATGATGCTGGTGCTGTTCAGCCAAAAACAGCCGGTCTGTGGATCAGTCCGGCATCTGGCGCTGCCACTGTCCTGCAGTCAGTGTGCCCGATATTCCCTAAAGCAATGACTTGCCTGATTCTGTCACATCTGCCTGACTGATGAACATGATACAGCCGCAGGCAGGAGAGGCATGGCCGGGCAGAAAAGGGCGGGGCGGGAGACGGCAGCATGGCTTGCCATTCTGTTCTTTCTGGCAGCATGCAGCCATGCCTTGTCCGGCTTGGACTCCGTTCAGTCTCCTTCCTGAGGCCAAAGCCGCAAATTCAGCGCCCAAAAGGCTGAAAATGCTATTGTCAGAAATAATGCCAGATTTACTGTCTATAAATATATTCTCAAAATAGTACATATAATACATATGACTTTAAGAAATATATACACAACACTCAGTAATATATGCAAAAAGTCAGAAAATCATATATGTCATTAAAACACAGGCAGCTTAAAAATAATATATGAAGTACTGCTTTAAGAAATATGCCGTTTTTTCCTGAAAAGTCTGCTTATTGTCTGCATTCAGAAGGCCTGGGCAGTCCATACCATCCTGACCGTGCCTGCCCCCATTCCCTGCTCCTGCCCTGACGGTTCCGCCATCACAAACTTCCTGTTTCTCCTGCCTGCAAACGTGTTTTCCTTCATGCAGTCCTGGGTTTTCCTGTGTGGCACAACCTGCCTGTTTCTGTCATGTGTCCTGTCATGTGTCTTGTCATGGGTCCTGGCATCGCAAGAATGCCTGCTGTTCTGTTCCCGCAGTCCTTTCCTGTTTTTTTGCCTTTGGCACCTTCGCAGACTGCTGCCTGTATTCGCTGGCAGGCCAGAACCTGCTGTCCAAACCGGCCTGCCGGCTGTGCCCTGCATTCTGGCACAGGGGCTCCTGGAAGGACTGGTCCATGGTGTACGGAGACCGTTTTTCCGGCAGCTGGCAGTACTGGCAGCATATTGAAAACAGCCTGTGCCCTGCCTCTTCTCCGCAGCAATGGCGAAAGGCTCCCAAATCCTTCTTTCCCGGCAGGCAGGGGCCCGGCTTATAGGCATCCGGTCCTTCTTGACTTGACTTTTGTGTAGGCTATCTTTTCCACATGCCTCAGGCTGTGCATGCCTGCCCCCGATTCCCCCTGCGCCTGGCCTGAAGTGTCAGATGCGCAATCCCCTGCATGACCGCCTTTGTATACGGACGTATTGTTTTTCCAGAATGCCTGTTTCCCGCCTTGCAGGGTACAGGACGGAGTTGCCCCTTGCTAACGGTCTTTTTCAATGCATTGCAGAGCATGCTCAGCATCACCATCATCACCTTTCTGGGCTATTACCTTGCCTCAAGAAAGCTGATGACTGCCGAGGTTGAGCGCTTTATACCCTGGCTGACACTTAATATCGTCATCCCTGTCTATCTCATGGATGCCGTCATTGAGCACTTTACGCGCGACCAGTTCCTGTCGCTTATCAAGGCATCAATAGTGCCATTTGTCAGCATCATTGCCGTCTTTGCCGGCTTTTATCTGCTGGGGATCATCCTGCGCATTGACAAAAAGCATCTCGGGCTTGCCTCGGTGGCCGCTGCCACTTCCAATACCATGTTTATCGGCCTGCCCGTCAACACGGCCCTGTTTGGCGACAAGGGCGTAACCCCGCTGCTGCTCTATTTTTTCAGCAATACCCTCTTTTTCTGGACCATAGGCACCTGGGCCATAGCCAAGGAAGGCACGGCTTCCGACGGGCACAGGCCCGGATTCAGGGAGCTTTTGTCGCATGTCTTTGCGCCGCCCCTGAGAGGCACGCTGTGCGGTGTTGCCATTGTCCTGCTGGATATACCGGTCCCGGGCCTTATCCGGAATACCTGTGCCATGCTGGGCGGCATTGCCACGCCCCTGGCCCTTATCTTTGTGGGCACCATCCTGCATCATGTGAACTGGAAGACGGCGCATATGGGCAAGGATATTGCCCTGACTGTCCTGGGGCGCTTTGTGCTGTCGCCTTTGGCCATCATTGCCATGGTTCATTATCTGCCGCTGGATCTCACCGATATTACAAGGGACGTGTACATCATCCAGTCAGGGCTTCCGGCCATGACCAACATTGCCATTATCAGCGCCTACTACGGGGCAGACAGGGAGTTTGGCAGCATTTTTGTAGCCGTATCAACCCTTGTCGGCATACTCTCCGTGCCCTGCTGGATGACTGTGCTGACACTGTATCTGTCATAGGACGGCGTCTGCCGCAGGAGCCTGCGGCACTTTGGGCAGTTCCTGGCTGATACTGCCAGGAAACAGGGCCTCTGAACGTGTTTTGATAGCCTGCTATCCCCTGAATGCCTTGCGGCTGTCCAGGTACAGCCAGCTTATGGTGCAGAAGAGTCCCAGCACAAGGCAGATGATGCCTGACGCCGTAATAAAGTCCGGCCAGAATGGCAGGGAGCAGAGCATCATGGACAGGGACCCGCAGAGAAGGCCGCTGGCGCCTACCAGGGAGGCCACAGTGCCGTTGTCAGTGTCAAGCTGGCTCATGAGGAGCACTGTTGACGGCGGGCGCATGGCGCTGTGGAAAAAGGTGATGTTTCCGTAGAGCACGGCAAAAACCCAGGGAGAGCTTGAGCCGGTGCAGAGGAGCATGATTCCGGCTATGGCCGTGATGCCAAAACAGGCTGCCAGAAAGAGGCGGCGGCTGAAGTTTCTGAAGAGGCGCACATAGAGGATGGGGCCAAGCATGGAGAAGGCGGCATTGCCGGCAAAAAAGGCGCTGTAGGCCTGGGCAGAAAGGCCGAAGGTGTTTTGGTAGATATAGGCCGAGATGGCAAGGTAGGCCATGAAGGGCATGACAGAGAGGGAGAAGACCGCCAGGAGTGCGCGAAAGCCTTTGTCGCCAAGCACATAGCCTATGCGCAGGAGTACTTTGAGGGCAGGGCCCTGCGTGGGCCTGCGCAATGTTTCTCCGAGAAAGAGGCCGGCAAGCATGCCCATAAGGCCTGAGGCTCCCAGAAGCCAGAATATGCCTCGCCATGATGTCCAGGTGAGCAGCAGCCCGCCCAGCACAGGGGCTACCATGGGCGCCAGGATGGTCATGGTCTGGATGGCTGTGAGCACTGTTTCCATGGTGCGCCCGCGGAAGGTGTCCTTGACAATGGCCATGGTAACGGCGCCGAGCGCACCGCTGCCTATGGCCTGCAGGCTGCGGCCGGCAATCAGCTGCCATATGTTTGCAGAGAGGGCGCAGCCGGCTGAGGCAAGGATGTAGATGACAAGGCCGGCCATGAGTATGGGCTTGCGGCCGTATTTGTCGCTGAACGGGCCCCAGACGATCATGGAGACGGCAAAGAGGAGCATGAAGCAGCTCAAGGTAAGGTTGACAAGGTCCGGCGTTGTCGAGAGCTGTACAGTCATGCCAGGCAGTGCAGGCAGGTAGAGGTCTGTTGAGAGCGGCACAAAGGCGCTGAGAAAAGCCAGGTAGGCGATGAAGGCATTCTGGCCGAAGCGGAAGACGGTAACTTTGGACATAGCGGTAGTGATCAGGCAATAACGAAGGAAGGCAGTACGTACAGGCAGCGGACAGGCGGCTGGACCATTCTGCAGGTCCTGTTCCCTTTGGGTCCGTCAGCTGCATGGTACGGGCAGGAGACTGCAAAACTCTTTCAGTTCAGTCAAGCAGGGATGTAGCGTCAGGCCAGCGTCTTTCTCTTGTCATCTGCAGGACTGCCCGGCTGCCGCTTCTTTCGTCAGGCATGATTGGTAATCGTGCGCTGCAACGATGTCTTAGTACAGGGATTGCCAGCAATCAGCCAATACCTTATAAAGTTTAGGCGTAATTGGTGCAGGCAGGTGTTTTATATGCCGGCCATCCCTAAAAGATGACGATACCAGGATGCATAAAAAGGAGCGGAAATATGGCCAGGTTGCAGGTTGGCTGTGAATTTTTCAGGGGAATTCGTGAGGATGACCTCTGTTACGTGGACAAAACAGGCTTTATTGAGGAATTTCTGACTCCGTCCTGTAGCAGGATTTCCCTCATCACCCGTCCGCGCCGCTTTGGCAAGACGCTGATGCTGACCATGCTGCGAGACTTCTTTGACATCAGGCAGGACAGCAAGGCTA